>NZ_JBKBOV010000046.1:0-41898 GCF_046293535.1 Massilia sp.
GCCGCCGAACGGCAGCATGCCGGCGCAAAGGGTAAGGCCGGCCGTCTTCAGGGCTGCGCGGCGCGATGGGCTGACTGCCTCGTGGTGCTTGTCGGTCATAAGTGCTCTCCGTCAATGTGAAGAACAATGCCTGGCCTTGATTCATCCAGGCAAAACAGATGCCCGTCCGGATCGACAGGCATGAGCTCAGCCTAAACGCTCCGGCGATGGAGTCGTATGGGCAAGAACAAGCTCATCAGTAATGGTTTGCGCCGGATCGAGGCAATTTCCTGCGAACAGGAAAAGGCCTTCACGTTTTCTGAAACGCGGACTCGCTTGAGGCAGTAGAAGTGAGTCCGGCCGTAAGGCATGCGCGCACGCAGGCGCCGCCGTCGTGCGATGGGTAAGGATGGGCAGGCAGGCCTTGGGCAAGCCCTTGTCCGGAGCCTGCTCTCCCAACCATTATCTGGAGGAAGTTATGTTACGCATGAACCAGCTTGTCCAGTCAAAGAGACGTCTGCTCTGGCTCTTGCCGTGCCTGTTCAGTGGCCTGGCATTAGCGACTGCGCCAGGCGCCGCGCAGTCACAGCCCGATCTGACCAGTGCACACGCGCAGCATTCGGCTGCGGCGCCCAAGGCCTACCGGGTAATCAACCTGCCAGGCATTGGACTGACGGGGTTTTCCGGGTTCAATGCCAGGGACCAGATGGCGTTCTCGATCATTGATGAAAACGGTGCCTGGCGCGCCTATTTCTATGATGGGAAATCGCTGCAGGATATCGGCACCCTGGGCGGAACACAATCCATCGTCACCGGCATGAACGATGCCGGAGAAGTGGCCGGCTATTCCTATCCTGCCGGTGACGCCGCCTATCACGCGTTCAAGTGGAGCAGGCAAGGCGGGATGCGCGACCTGGGCACCCTGGGCGGCAGCTCATCGATCACGGGCGAGACTCGACCGATCAATCATCGTGGGCAGGTGGTCGGCTATTCGGCTACCCAGGCCGGGCCGACCCACGCCTTCCTGTGGCGCCCCGGCGCCGGGATGCGGGACCTTGGCGGATTGCCGGGCAACCCGTCGGGCGCCAGTTTTGCGCACGCGATCAACGATGCCGGCATGATCGGGGGCCTGGGCGAGGCGCCCGGCGGCAACACACACGCGTTTGTCTGGACGCACAAGTCGGGCATGATCGATCTCGGCACGCTTGGCGGGACCCGTAGCGGCGTCGCGGCACTCAGTGACGATGGAATGGCCGTCGGTAACTCGACGAATGCGAGCGGCCTGAACAACATTTTCGTCTGGACCCGCAGCAGCGGCATGCGCAGCATCGGTACGGCCGGCGGTGTCGAGTCGTTCCTCTACTCGAAACCAATGAGCCGGAACGGGAATGTCGCGGCTAACATCCGTTTCCCGAACGGCGTCGATCATGCCGGATTGTGGACGCGCGCCAGGGGCCTGATCGACCTCGGCACCCTCGGCGGCCCGATCTCGTTTTCCTACGGGGTCAACAACAGGGAGCAGGTCGTTGGCGGGGCCGACATCTCAACGTTTGTACGTAGCGGCTTCATCTGGACGCGCAGGGATGGAATGATCGACCTGAACAAGCGCCTGCGCCATGCCCCGCCCGGACTGAGGGTGGAGGCGGCTGCTGCCATCTCCGACAATGGGACGATTCTGGCCTTTCTGACCGGCGCGTTCGCCTTGTTGAAGCCCGACTGCGGCTGCCCGGGCCCGCATACCGTCGCGCCGATCGAATCCGCTGACACGGTCGAGGTCGGCGCGCCGTTCGATGCTTCCGTCAGCTTTGCTGGCAACGACCCGGCGGCACGGCATAACGTGTTCTGGTCCTGGGGTGACGGTAGCGGCGTGCAGCAAGGTAACGCGCGCGAAAGCCGAGGCCTCGGCCAGGCCAGCGCAAGCCACCGTTACATCGCGCCGGGAATCTACACGGTGTCGGTGAAAGTGGGTGACCGCAGCGGACAGGGGCCAACCGTCAGCCGTACGATCATTGCATACGAGAAGGCAGCAGGCAACGCAGTCGGTAGCGGCTGGTTCCAGTCACCTGCGGCGGCGAACCGGAAAGACGGCGGCCCGGCCGGCAGGGCGAGCTTCAGCTTCCTTGTCCCGAGCGCAACGAGCGCTCAGGCCAAGGTCGTGAAAGCACAGCTGCAGTTCCAGGTGGGTATGCTTAACTTCCGCAGCGTCGAGATGAGGCCGCTGGCGGCGCGCGGCGCAGGCGGGCAGTTCGAAGGCCGGGGCACGATCAACGGCACGGGAGACTACGGGTTCAAGCTGACCGCGACGGCCGGCACGTCGCGCGGCAAGGGGCAGGCGGGCCGCTTCGGCCTGCGGATCTGGCAGACCGATCCCAAGACCGGTGCCGAGGTCGTCGTTTACGACAACCTACCGGCGCATGCCGGAAGCGCTGTGCCGGCTGTGCAGGGGGAAATCTTCCTCCCCTAGCCGACAAGCGGGACGGCGGTAGCACGGCTGGCTTCCGGAAGCAATTCCAGGAGCTGGCCGCTCGTTCCACCATCCCCGGGCCTTAGCGCCACTGCGGTGGCGGCTTGTATTCCGGGAACATTTCCTTGAACAGGAAAGTCATCAGCTGGTCGGTATCCTGCGGCCGCGCGCTCAGCTTGATAATGCGGCCGAGGCGGTGCGAATCCCATTCGAAGTCGCCGGTCTTCTCGCGGCGGATCAGCTCGATCATCTTCTTGACCACGGCGATCTCGATGTCGGGCTCGTTGCCCTGCTCCACCGTCACCTGCGTCAGCCAGCGGCGCTGGAAGTTCGGGTTCCAGCCGCGGAACTTCAGGTCCATGCTGTGGAAGGTCTTGTTCGACACCGAGAACACGCCGCCGCTTTCGTTGCGGTCTTCGCGGCCGCGGCCATTGATGGCGGCGATGTTGGCAAGCGCATTGCGCATGCCCTTGGCCGCATCGCTTTCCTCGGCCGACGGCTGTTCGCTGCCGGTCGCCGCACCGCGCTGGCGGCGCTTGGCGTTGATGAAATCCTGCATGTCGACAGGTTTTTGCTCGTCGAACTTCTGGGGCGGCTTGCTTTCCTTGACCGGTTCTTCCGGCGGGGTCGTGATCGTGTCGGGCAGGCGCGCGATCTCGATGCGCTCCTGCTTCGGCACCGGGATGGACGGCATCGGCAAGGGTTTGGGGGCTTGCTGGCGCGGCGCCTCCGCCTCTTTCTGTTGCAGCGGTGCGACGTAGACCACCTTGCCCTCGTCGCCCGAGGCCGGCTTGGCCTGCTTCGCATCCTTGTCGGGCTGGAACAGCCAGATCACGACCAGCAGCACGTGCAGCAGGATCGTGCCGACCAGCGCCGGACGGTTCGGTCCCTGGCGACCGTACGTGAGCACGGGCCTGCCCTGCATCGGCAGCGGCTGGCCGCAATGCGTGCACACGTCGCTGTGCTCGTCGTAGATGTGGGAATGGTCACGCAAGGTCGAACGGGTTCCTGATCGGCGTCTATCAATACTGCGAGAGCCGCAGTCTAACCGTTTTGCAGCGGCCGCGCACTTTGGAACTACTTAAAGAGCAACACAGCTTACCCGGGCGCACCCCGGAACGGTGTTACAAGATGTTTCAGGCCGCCGGAAACCGGCAGGCGGATCGCTCCGCCTGCCGCGCACCATCAGTGCGCCGCTTCCAGCTTGGCCAATTGGCGGTCCGTCATCGGACCGGTGCCGCTGTACTTGTCGAGGTAGAGGTAGATCACCGGGGTGATGTACAGCGTGATCACCTGCGAGAAGATCAGGCCGCCGACCACGGCCAGGCCCAGCGGCTGACGCAGCTCGGCGCCGGCGCCGATGCCCAGCGCGATCGGCAGCGCGCCCATCATTGCCGCCAGGGTGGTCATCAGGATCGGGCGGAAACGCAGGATGCAGGCTTCGCGGATCGCCTCCTGGGGACTCATGCCCCCGTTGCGTTGGGCGTCGAGGGCGAAGTCGATCATCATGATCGCGTTCTTCTTCACGATACCGATCAGCATCAGGATACCGATCATCGCGATCAGGGTCAGGTCCATGTCGAACATCCACAGCGTCAGCAACGCCCCGACCGCGGCGGACGGCAGGCCGGCCAGGATGGTGATCGGGTGGATGTAGCTCTCGTACAGCACGCCCAGCAGCACGTAGATCACGCCGATGGCGGCGATGATCAGGATGAGCTGGCTCGACTGGGTATCCTTGAACACCTGGGCATCGCCGCCGTAGTTGGTGATGATCGAGGCCGGCAGCTTCATGTCGCGGCCCATCTGTTCGATGGCGGCGGTGGCGTCGCCCAGCGGCACGCCCGGCGCCAGGTTGAAGGACAGCGTGATCGCCTGCAGCTGGCCCTGGTGGTTGACGGCCAGCGGGCCGACCGTGCGCTTGACGGTGGCGAAGCTCGACAGCTTGACCAGGTCGCCGTTCTTGGATCGCACCGAGACGCGCGACAGCGCCTCGTCGTAGTAGCGGTCGGCGGCCGCCGCTTCCAGGATCACGTAGTAGCTGGCCGCGGTCGAGTAGATGGTCGAGACCTGGCGCTCGCCGAAGGAAGCGTAGAGCACGGTGCGGATGTCGGCCATCTCCACGCCCAGCAGCGCGGCCTTGTCGCGGTCGATGTCGATGGTGGCCTGCAGCGCCTTGTTCTGCGAGTCGCTGGTGACGTCGCGGAAACGCTGGTCGGCGCGCATGCGCTCCAGGAACTGCTCGGCCCAGCCGCCGATCTCGCCGCCCGATACGCTCTGCAGCGTGTACTGGTAGCGGCTCTTGGACTGGCGACCGCCCAGCTGCAGGTTCTGCACCGGCGACATGAACACCTGCACGCCGGCGACACCGCGGGTGGCCTTGCGCAGCTGGTCGACGACCTGCGGCATCGGCGGGCGCTCGCTGCGCGGCTTCAGTACCAGGAACATGCGGCCGGTATTGCCGCCGCCGGTGAACGAGGTCACGTCCTTCACGTGCGGGTTGGCGCGCACGATGTCCACCACCTGGGCCTGCAACTTCTGCAGGGCCACCGAGGAGGTGTCCTCGGCCGCCTCGACCGTCACGCGGAGCTGCCCGATGTCTTCTTCCGGGAAGAAGCCTTTCGGCATGGTTACGTACAGGACGGCGGTCAGCACGAAGGTGCCGAGCGCCAGCATCAAGACCAGGAAGCGGTGGCGCAGCGCCATGTCCAGGGTGCGGGCGTAGCCGTCGCGCACGTTGGTGAACATCGCTTCGAAGCGGCGGCCGACCCAGGACATTTCTTTCGGATCGACGTGGCCGCCCTGCTTGATCATGCGCGAGCACAGCATCGGCACCAGGGTCAGCGACACCAGGGCCGAGACCAGCACGGCCAGGCCGACGATCACGGCGAATTCGCGGAACAGCAGTCCGATCACGCCCGGCATGAAGAAGATCGGGATGAATACCGCCACCAGGGAGATCGAGATCGAAATGATGGTGAAGGCCACCTCGCGCGAGCCGACCAGGGCCGCCTGCAGCGGCTTCTTGCCCATTTCCATGTGACGCACGATGTTTTCCAGCACCACGATGGCGTCGTCGACCACCAGGCCGACGGCCAGCGTGATACCGAGCAGGGAAATGTTGTCGAGGCTGTAGCCGAAGGCATACAACAGCGAGAGCGCGCCCAGCAGCGAGATCGGCACCGTGACGGCCGGAATGAAGGTCGCGGTCAGGCGGTGCAGGAACAGGAAGATCACCAGGATGACCAGCAACACGGTGCCGGCCAGGGTCAGGTTGACGTCGTGGATCGCTTCGCGGATCGATTCCGAGCGGTCGTTCACCAGGTGGATCGTGATCGAGCGCGGCAGCTGCTCCTCGAAACGCGGCATCAGCGCGCGCACTGCGTCGACCACCTGCACGGTATTGGCGTTGGGCTGGCGCTGGACCATCAGCACGATCGAGCGTTCGCCGTTCAGGCTGCCGGTAGCCTTGACGGACTGGTAGCTGTCCTCGACCTCGGCGATGTCGCGCAGGCGTACCGGCTGGCCGTCGCGGGTGGCGACGATCAGGCCGGCGAAGTCGGCGGCGCGCATCAGCTGGCCGCCGCCCTGGATGGTCAGGCTCTGGGTCGGGCCGTCGAGGATGCCCAGCGGGGTAATCGAGTTGGCCGAGCGCAGCGCCGTGGCCAGCTCGGACATCGAGATGTTACGCGCGCTCATCAGGTCGTGCCTGGCGCGCACCCGCACCGCGAAGCGCTTGCCGCCGTTGACCGTCACCTGGGCAATGCCGGGCAGGGTCGAGATCGCCGGTGAGACCAGGTTTTCCGCGTAGTCGTTCAGCTCCGACAAGTCCATCGACGGCGAGGTCATGTGCATGAACAGAATCGGAGCGTCGGCCGGATTGATCTTGCGGTAGGACGGCAGGTCGGTCATTTCCTGCGGCAGCTGGCGCTGGGCCTGCAGCAGGGCGGCCTGCACGTCCACCGCGGCCTGGTTGACGTCGATCGATTCGTCGAACTCCAGCGTCAGGGAGGTATTGCCCTGGGTACTGGTCGAGCTGATCATCTTGATGCCGGCGATGGTCGCGAACTGCTTTTCCAGCGGCAGCGCGACCGACGAGGCCATGTTCTCCGGGCTGGCGCCCGCCAGGTTGGCGTTGACGTTGATGACCGGCGTGTTATAGCTCGGCAGCGCCGCGACCGGAATATGCATGTAGGCAAGGACGCCGACCAGGATCAGGCACAGCGACATCAACACCACCATCACGGGGCGGCGGATACACAGCTCGGACAGGTTCATGCCTTTTCACCTTTCTTCGCAGGCGTATCGGCGGCGGGCGTGCCGGCCGCTGCGCTGGCCGGACGGACCTTGCCGCCCGGACGCAGGTTCTGCTTGCCTTCGGTGATGACTCTCTCGTTGCCGGCCAGGCCGGTCACGGCAGCATACTCGCCGAAGCCGTGCAGGCGCGCCACCTTGACCTGCTTCGCCTCCATGCCCTCGCCCACCACGTACACGAAGGTGCCCTGGGTACTGGTGATGATGGCGTTCTGCGGGATCACGACGGCGTCGCGGATGGTCTGGACGGTGATGCGGGTGGTCACGTACTGGCCCGGCCACAGCAAGGCCTCGGGATTGGCGAACTGGGCTTTCACACGGATGGTGCCGGCGGTCGGGTCGACCGCGTTGTCCACGAACTTCAGTTCCCCGGTAACCGGCTTGGCTTCCGAGCCGGTGCTGGCCTGCACCGCCACCCGGCCGGCGCGCTGGGCCGCCAGCAGTGCGCCGAGCGACGATTCCGGCAGGTTGAAGGAAACGTCGATCGGGTCGAGCTGGGTGATGGTCGTCAGGGACGTGGACGGCTGCACCAGGGCGCCCGGATGGATGTCGATGGCGCCGACGCGGCCCGACATCGGGGCGCGGATGGTGGTGTAGCTGGCGCTGACCTGGCTGGCGCGGGCGGCCGCGGCATTGCTCTGCACAAGGGCCCGGGCCGCCTCGACCTGGCTCTTCAGGGAATCGACCGCGCTCTGGGACAGGAAATTCTGGGCGGCGAGTTCCTGGCTGCGCTTGTACTGGCGCTCGAGGTCGGCCAGGGTGGCGCGGTTCTGCGCCACTTGCGCTTCGGCACGGGCCACGTTGGCGCGGTCGGCGCGGTCGTCGAGCGAGAACATGACCTGGCCTTCCTTGACGAACTGGCCTTCGCGGATGTGGACCTGGCGGATGGTGGCGGTGGTCTGCGGGTGCAGGTCGACGGTGCGCACCGGGGTCACGGTGCCGTTCGCGGACAACTCCACCCCGACGTCCTGGCGCTGCGGCGCCACCACGTTCACGGTGGTGGGCGGCATGCCGCCCTTGGCGCCCGGCCCCTTGCCCTGGCCATTGTCGGCGTGGGCGCCGTCACCCTTGTTCAGGTACCAGGCGCCGGCAACGGCCAGCGCCACGACACCCACGATGAATCCCGCATTCTTCTTTTTCATGTTCGTCCCTTGCCGCCAGTGCCCGCGGCTCTTTCTCTTGTGTTATCCGCGCGTGCAAACAATACGCGGTGCTGCATTCTCGCACGCTCGTGTTTCAGGATTGTGTATCCGCCATGTTGTAACCACAACGTCGCGTTGGTGCTTGTCCCTTATTTGTTCGGGTAATACGCCGGCAGCACCAGGGTCACTTCCAGGCCGCCCTCCGGATGGTTGGCCAGCGCGATGCTGCCGCCGTGCTGCTCGGCGATGTTGCGGGCGATGGTCAGGCCCAGTCCGGTGCCGCCCGATTCGCGCGAGCGCGAGGTCTCGACGCGGTAGAACGGGTCGAACACCCGGCCCAGCTCGCCAACCGGGATGCCGGGACCGCTGTCGCGGATGCGCACGCGCGCCGCGCCGTTGATGCGCTCGACGCACACGCGCGCATCGCGGCCGTACTTCACCGCGTTGTCGATCAGATTGCCAAGGCAGCGGCGCAGGTCCAGCGGCCGGCCCAGCAGGGCGATGCCGGCACGCCCCTTCAGCTCGACCTGCTGGCCGGCGTCGACGGCGTCGGCGCACACGGCTTCCAGCAGCGAATCGAGGTCCAGCGCCTGCATGTTCTCGGTGGTGTCCATGCTGCGCGCCAGCACCAGGCCTTCGCGCACCATGGCTTGCATGGCCGACAGGTCGCCGATCAGGCGCTCCTGCAGTTCCGCGTCCGGCACCTTTTCAAGGCGCAGGCGCATGCGGGTCAGCGGCGTCTGCAGGTCGTGCGTGATCGCCGCCAGCATCTGGGTGCGCTGGAAGATGTACTGGCGGATCCGCGCCTGCATCGCGTTGAAGGCGGCGCTGGCCTGGCGGATCTCGCTGGCGCCGGTCAGTTCGAGCGGCGCGCGGTTGATGTCGTGTCCCAGGTCCTGGGCGGCCCGTGCCAGCACTTTCAGCGGGCGGGTGGTCATGCGCGCTACCACGTAGGCGAGCGCGGCGATGCTGAGCAGGAACAGGCCGATGGTGGTGCGGTAGTCGGTTTCGGGACCGGTGAAGGCCGAGCGCGGCGGCAGCACCGACAGGCGCAGCTCCTCGCCGTCGCGCAGGCGCACGTTCAGGGTTTCGCAGGCGCCGTGCCACTGGGAGCGGATCAGGCCGTAGAGCACGGCCTGCTGGTGCGGCATGTCGCACGAGGCCGGGCGGTTCGCCGCCGAGCTGATGCCGTAGCCGTCGCCCAGGCGCGCCGCCAGCGAGCGCGCGAACCAGCTCTTCTCCTCCGCCAGCGGCTGGGGAGCGCCGACTTCCAGGCGCAGGCCCGGGCGGTTGGCCACCGACAGGTAGACCGAACGCGCCGAGGCCGGCACGATTTCGGTCGCCATCACCAGTTGTTCGGCGCGCTCGAGCAGGTGCTGGTCGCGCTGCTGTTCGATGACGCGCTGGCGCTCGAGGTCGGCTGCCAGCTGGGTCAGCGCCGCGGAGATCAGGATACCGAGCAGGATCGTGATGAACACGCGCCCGGTCATCGATCCGAAGAAGGCTTTCACGCAGGCGGCTCCACGGTCACCTGGCCGGCCAGCACGTAGCCGCCGTTACGCACGGTCTTGATGATCTGGGGCATGCGCGCATCCTCGCCCAGCTTCTGGCGCAGGCGGCTGATCTGGATGTCGATCGAGCGGTCGAAGGGGTCGGCGTCGCGGCCCTGGGTCAGGTTGAGCAGCTGGTCGCGGTTGAGCACGCGATTGGGGTGTTCCAGGAACACGCGCAGCAGGCGGAACTCGGCGCCCGACAGCATGATGACCACGCCCTGCGGATTGACCAGGTGGCGCGCGGTCAGGTCCAGGGTCCAGCCGGAGAAGCGCATCTGCTGCACGTTCTCGGACGGGGCGTTCGAGGGCATCGCGTGCGAACGGCGCAGCACGCTGCGGATGCGGGCCAGCAGCTCGCGCGGCTCGAAGGGCTTGGGCAGGTAGTCGTCGGCGCCCATCTCGAGGCCGAGGATGCGGTCGAGCGGCTCGTTGCGGGCGGTCAGCATGATGACCGGCAGGCTGGAGGTGGCGCGCAGCTTGCGGCACAGGGTCAGGCCATCGTCGCCCGGCATGTTCAGGTCGAGCACGATCAGGTCGGGGCGCGCGTCGTCGAGCGCCTTCCACATGCCGGTGCCGTCGGCCGCCGACATGGTGCGGTAGCCGTTCGATTCCAGGTAGTCGGCGAGCAGGGTGCGGATGTCGCGATCGTCGTCGACAATCAAAATCGTAGAGGGATTATCCATAACCTCAATTATCCGCATCTAAGCCAAGTGTGGACAGCGGTTTTGTATCGGCATGTATATGCCCATAGGCGCGAAACATATTGATACAAAGAATCGGACAGGGGAAATTCCACGGTTACAGTTTGGATCGATGATGGGAACCGTGCAGCGAGCAGTCCGGATGCAAAGTGCACACCCACCTGACTCTCACCAAAGGAATACACAATGAATACCGTCCGCAAAAACATCGTGATCGTCCTGGCCGCCTTCGGTATCGCCGGCGCCTCGCTCGGCGTGCAGGCGCAGACCACCGCCCCGCCTGAGGGCCGCCATGCACATGCCATGAGCAAGGAACAGCGCGAAGCCAAGCGCGCCGAATTCCACAAGCTGACTCCCGAGCAGCGCAAGGCGAAAATGGCCGAGTTCCGTGCCAAGCGTGTTGAACAGCGCGCCGCGCGCCAGGCCAGGCTGGCCGAATCGCTGAAACTGACCCCGGCCCAGCAGCCGGTGTGGCAGGCTTTCGTGACCAGCATGAATCCGCCGCAACAAGGGGAGCGCGCCGGCCAGCGCCTGAACAAGGAGCAGCGCGCCGCCTTGACCGCACCGCAGCGCCTGGAGCGCCGCATCGCCCTGCAGAAGGAGCGCACCGCCCGCATGGAAGCGCGCCTGTCGGCCCTGAACAGCCTGTACGCGGCCTTGAGCCCGGAACAGCGCAAGGTGTTCGACGAGCAGCAGCGCCGCGGCGGCCGTCACCACGGCGGCCACGGCAAGATGATGCGAGGCTGATTGCCGGCCTCGACGTAAAAAAAGACGCCTCGGCGTCTTTTTTTATGCTCGGCTCAGGGCAGCTTGGCCAGCGAGTTCAGGAACTTCTTCGCATCCTGGTAGCCGATCACCCGGCTGTCCGGAATCTCCTGCCCGTCCGGCCCGAACAGGATGATCCCCGGCGGTCCGAACAGTTTAAAACGCTTCAGCATCGCCTTGTCCTCGGCGTCGTTGGCGGTCACGTCGACCTGCAGCAGGATGGTATCGGCCAGCTTGGCCTGCACCGCCGGGTCGACGAAGGTGAACCTTTCCATCTCCTTGCAGGACACGCACCAGTCGGCATAGAAATCCAGCATCACGGTCTTGCCGCCGGCATTGGCCAGCTCGCGGTCGAGGTCCTGGACCGTCTTGATGCGCTTGAAGACCAGGCCCTGGTGGGCGCCGCCCGTCAGGTGCGCCAGCGGCGCCAGCGCATCGCGCCCGCCGGTGGCGGCGCCGACCAGCTGCACCGCTCCCAGCACCGCAAACGCGGCACCCGCGGCCATCGAGGCCCAGTGGCGGTGCTTGCGCATCAGGTAGAAACCATAGCCGAACAGCAGCGCCGCCCAGCCCAGCATCTGCACGATCGGCGGCAGCACCGGCGACACCAGCCACAGGGCCATCGCCAGCATCAGCACGCCGAACAGGCGCTTGACAGATTCCATCCAGGCCCCGGCGCGCGGCAGCAGCGAGCCGGCCGAGACGCCCACCAGCAGCAGTGGAATGCTCATCCCGACCGCCATGGCGAACAGGGCGGCGCCGCCGATCACCACGTCGCGGGTCTGGCTGATGTAGACCAGGGCGCCGGCCAGGGGCGCGGCCACGCAGGGGCCGACGATCAGCGCCGAGATGGCGCCCATGGCGAACACCCCGGCCAGCTTGCCGCCCGACTGGCGGCCGGAAACGTCGGCAAGCCGGGTCTGCAGCGCGGCCGGCATCTGCAGTTCGTAGAAGCCGAACATCGACATCGCCATCGCCACGATCAGGAGGGCGAATGCGCCCAGCACCCAGGGATTCTGCAGGGCGGCGGCCAGGCCCTCGCCCGCTAGGCCGGCGGCCACGCCCAGCGCCGTGTAGACGATCGCCATGCCGAGCGAATAGGTGCTTGACAAGATGAAGCCGCGCGAGCGGCTTGCCTGGCGGCCTTCGCCGACGATGATCGAGGACAGGATCGGCACCATCGGCAGCACGCAGGGCGTGAAGGCCAGGCCCAGGCCGAGCAGGACGAAGGCCGGGACGATCGCCAGCAGGCGGCCGCCTTCCAGGATGCCGGCGATGCCGGCCATGTCGGACGGCTGGGCCGCGGCCGAGGGTGCGTTGGGCGCGGCCGGCGCCTGGACCGGAGTGGCCGGCGCCATATCCATCGCCACCGACGGCAGCGCGGTGGACATGCCGGACGCGTTGGCGCCGATCGGCAGCGCCGGGGCGGCTCCGCCCGCGCCTGCCGACAGCCGGGCGCTATGGTCCTGCGGCGGATAGCACAGGCCGGCGTCGGCGCAGCCCTGGCTGCTCGCCGTCAGGGTAAACGGGCCGCTGCCCTGGACCGGGATCCGGATCACGACTTCGCCCTTGTAGGTCTCGACGTCCTTCTGGAAGGTCTCGTCGTACTTCACCTTCCCGGGCGGGATCTCGGGCGTGCCGAGCTTGACGCCATCGGCGCGGAAGGCGAAACGCTCGCGGTACATGTAGTACGCGTCGGCGATCCGGTAGCGCACTTCCAGCGTCTGCGGTTCGGCCATGCGCGCCTCGAAGCGGAAGGCGATGGCGGGATCGAGGAATTCCTGTTCGGCGCGCGCCGCGCCTGCGTGCAGGAGTACGAAAAAGGTCAGCAGCGCCGTGCAGGCCAGCCACAGGCGGCGGACGGAAAATCGGATCATGGTAAGCAATGAGTGTTGGTGCCCGCCGGAATGGTACACCGGTACGCTTATCCTTGCCTGCGGCGACGCTGAAGGCGAAAAAAAACCAGGCATGAAAGCCTGGTTTTTCTTGAAGCGACCGTGATTACTCGGCGGTCGGCGCTTCTTCAGCGGTGCCGACTTCCGGACGGTCGACCAGCTCGACGTATGCCATCGGAGCGTTGTCGCCAACACGGAAACCCATCTTCAGGATACGCAGGTAGCCGCCGTTGCGGTTCGCGTAGCGCGGGCCCAGTTCAGCGAACAGCTTCAGCACCATTTCGCGGTCGCGCAGGCGCGAGAACGCCAGACGCTTGTTAGCCAGGGTGTCGGTCTTGCCCAGGGTCAGGATCGGCTCGACGACGCGGCGCAGTTCCTTGGCTTTCGGCAGGGTGGTCTTGATGGCTTCGTGACGCAGCAGCGAAACAGTCATGTTGCGCAGCATGGCGAGACGGTGGGACGAGGTACGGTTCAGCTTACGGAGGCCGTGACGATGACGCATGGTACTTCCTTTCGAGTGTTTACATTCCAGTTCTTCGATCGTTCACGCTTGCGCGTGACCGCGGACCGGTTTCAGGGGTTGAAAACTGCCCGGACAGACATTGTCCGGGCAGGTACAGCAATTACTTCTCCAGGCCAGCAGGCGGCCAGTTCTCGAGCTTCATGCCGAGGGTCAGGCCGCGCGAAGCCAGGACTTCCTTGATTTCGTTGAGCGACTTGCGGCCCAGGTTCGGGGTCTTGAGCAGTTCGTTTTCCGAGCGCTGGATCAGGTCGCCGATGTAGTAGATGTTCTCGGCCTTCAGGCAGTTTGCCGAACGGACGGTCAGTTCCAGGTCGTCCACCGGACGCAACAGGATCGGATCGACCAGCGGAGCACGCGACGGCGCTTCGGCGGCGGCTTCGGTGCCTTCCAGGGCGGCGAACACGTTCAACTGGTCGACCAGCACGCGTGCCGACTGGCGGATCGCCTCTTCCGGGGTGATGACGCCGTTGGTCTCGATGTTGATGATCAGCTTGTCCAGGTCGGTACGCTGCTCGACACGGGCCGATTCAACGGCGTAGGACACGCGGCGGACCGGCGAGAACGATGCGTCCAGGATGATGCGGCCGATGGTCTTGTTGGTGTCTTCCGACAGGCGGCGCACGTTGCCCGGCACATAGCCGCGGCCCTTCTCGACCTTGATCTGCATGTCCAGCTTGCCGCCGGCGGTCAGGTGGGCGATCACGTGATCCGGGTTGATCAGTTCCACGTCATGCGGCAGGTCGATGTCCGAAGCCAGCACGGCGCCTTCGCCTTCCTTCTTCAGGGTCAGGGTGACGGAGTCACGGTTGTGGACCTTGAAGACCACACCCTTCAGGTTCAGCAGCAGGTCGACGACGTCTTCCTGCACGCCGTCCAGCGACGAGTACTCGTGCACGACACCGGCGATCGTCACTTCGGTCGGCGCATAGCCGATCATCGACGACAGCAGCACGCGGCGCAGCGCGTTGCCCAGGGTGTGGCCATAACCACGCTCGAACGGCTCCATCACGACTTTCGCGTGACCAGGAGCGATTGCTTCGACATCGATGATACGTGGTTTCAACAGACTGTTTTGCATGAAATGTCCTTTTCAATACCCTCGGCTCGTTACACCGATAAGGCTGATGGCATTAATAGAAAGCGCCTGCTCGATGAGCAGGCGGTGATACGAATTCGAAGATGACGAAGGGATGGAGACGTGCGTCCAATGCGGCGCCAACTCTAAGTTGCTGCTCCCGCACCACCACTCCGTCATCCCGGCGAGGGCCGGGATCCAAGTTCGTGGCTGGGCCACCAAACTTGGGCCCCGGCCTGCGCCGGGGTGACATTTTGAACGACTTGCGTCGCCCAAAATGTCAATTAACGCGAGTACAGTTCGACGATCAGCGCTTCGTTGACGTCTGCAGCGATCTCGTTACGCTCCGGGAACGAACGGAAGGTGCCTTCGAACTTCTTGGCATCGACCGAGACCCAGCTCGGGAAACCGACTTGCTCGGCCAGCGACAGCGCTTCAGCGATACGCACTTGCTTCTTGGCCTTTTCGCGCACGGCGATCACGTCGCCGGTCTTGACCTGGTACGAAGCGATGTTCACGACGTTACCGTTGACGGTGAAGGCCTTGTGGCTCACCAGCTGGCGCGCTTCGGCGCGGGTCGAGCCGAAGCCCATGCGGTAGCAGACGTTGTCCAGGCGCGATTCCAGCAGCTTCAGCAGGGTTTCGCCGGTGTTGCCCTTGCGGCGCGATGCTTCAGCGAAGTAGCGGCGGAACTGGCGCTCGAGCACGCCGTAGATGCGCTTGACCTTCTGCTTTTCACGCAGCTGGTTGCCGTAGTCCGAGGTGCGGGCACCCGACTTGACGCCGTGCTGGCCTGGCTTGACGTCCAGTTTGCACTTCGAGTCGAGCGAGCGGCGTGCGCTCTTCAGGAACAGGTCGGTGCCTTCACGGCGCGACAGTTTTGCTTTTGGTCCGATATAACGTGCCACGTTGAATCCTTTGATGTAGTAATCACGCCCCGGAGGCATCGCGAGCGATGCGGCAGGCGCTAGTCCACTTCTCGATGAGAGCGGACGTGGCTTGAAAAACGCCCGCCGTAGAAACGGCAGACGACAAGAGCCGGGCAGTATAACCCATTTTTGGGCTACTACACCGGTCAATCTGGTAAAACACAACGGGGCGCAAGGCCCCGTCGTTGGCTTTTCGCGACGCAGGACGCCCCGAAGAGCGCCCTGCTTCAGCGTCAGCGTTGCCGCCGGCGCGCCGTATCGATTAGATACGACGACGCTTCGGCGGACGGCAGCCGTTGTGCGGAACCGGGGTAACGTCCTGGATCTCGGTGATCTTGATGCCCAGGTTGTTCAGTGCACGCACAGCCGACTCACGGCCCGGGCCTGGGCCCTTGATACGCACTTCCAGGTTCTTCACGCCCGATTCCTGAGCGACCTTGCCTGCGGCTTCGGCAGCAACCTGCGCTGCGAACGGGGTCGATTTGCGCGAACCCTTGAAGCCGGCGCCGCCGGAGGTTGCCCACGACAGAGCATTGCCCTGACGGTCGGTGATCGTGATGATGGTGTTGTTGAAGGACGCGTGCACGTGGGCGATGCCCTCGGCGACGTTCTTCTTGACTTTCTTGCGTGCGCGGGCTGCTGCTGCGGCTGCGCTGCTCTGTTGCTTGGCCATGGTCGGTTCCTAGATTATTTCTTGAGCGATTGAGCTGCCTTGCGCGGGCCCTTGCGGGTACGAGCATTGGTGCGGGTACGCTGACCGCGCACTGGCAGGCCCTTGCGGTGACGCATGCCGCGGTAGCAGCCCAGGTCCATCAGACGCTTGATGTTCATGGACAGTTCGCGGCGCAGGTCGCCTTCCACGACAAACTTCGCAACTTCGTCACGCAGCTTCTCGAGTTCGTTATCGTCGAGGTCCTTGACCTTCTTGTTGGTAGCGATGCCGGTAGCGTCGCAGATCTTCTGCGAACGCGGACGGCCGATGCCGTAGATAGCCGTCAGGCCGATCACGGTGTGCTGATGATTTGGGATGTTAACCCCTGCAATACGTGCCATTCGTTATTCCTCGAAATTAACCTTGACGCTGCTTGTGACGCGGCTCGACGCAGATCACACGGACCACGCCCTTGCGCTTGATGATCTTGCAGTTGCGGCAGATCCGCTTGACTGAAGCGTTAACTTTCATTTTGCACTCTCTTCGGTTCGTTTACTTTGATAATTTTTACTTGGTGCGGAACACAATGCGGGCCCGGGACAGGTCGTACGGAGTCAGTTCCACCGTTACCTTGTCACCCGGGAGAATGCGGATGTAATTCATGCGCATTTTACCCGAGATATGTCCCAGAACCACGTGCCCGTTTTCCAGCTTCACGCGAAATGTTGCGTTCGGGAGATTCTCCAGAATCTCCCCTTGCATTTGGATGACGTCGTCTTTTGCCATTCGGTCTATGCCTTCCCCGCTTAACGCGACGGAATTCCGCCCTTGAAATTCGCCTTGCGCAGCAGCGAATCATATTGCTGCGACATGACGTAGTTCTGCACTTGTGCCATGAAGTCCATCGTCACCACAACAACGATGAGGAGCGACGTGCCACCGAAGTAGAAAGGAACTTTCCACTGGGCGGTCATGAACTCCGGCACCAGGCACACCAGGGTGATATAGACCGCACCGGCCAGGGTCAGGCGCATCAGGATCTTGTCGATGTAGCGTGCAGTCTGCTCGCCCGGACGGATGCCCGGAACAAACGCGCCGCTCTTCTTCAAGTTGTCCGCCGTTTCCTTGCTGTTGAATACCAGCGCCGTGTAGAAGAAGCAGAAGAACACAATCGCCACCGCATACAGCAACGCGTGGATCGGCTCGCCTGGCGACATCGACGCTGCAAGGTCTTTCAGGAACCCGATAACCGGGCCGCTGGCGTCCTTGCCGCGCGTGAACCAGTCGACGATCGTCGCCGGGAACAGGATGATCGAGGAGGCGAAGATCGGTGGGATCACGCCGGCCATGTTCAGCTTCAAGGGCAGGTGGCTGGTTTGGCCACCGTAGATCTTGTTGCCGACTTGGCGTTTAGCGTAATTGACCAGGATCTTGCGCTGCCCGCGTTCCACGAACACGACGGCATACGTCACGGCCACCACCAGAATGACGATGATGATCGCGGCGATGCTGCTGATCGAACCGTTCGAGACCAGAGTGAACAAGCCACCCAGGGCCGACGGCAGACCTGCTGCGATACCGGCAAAAATGATGATCGAAATACCGTTGCCAAGACCACGCTCGGTGATCTGCTCGCCCAGCCACATGAGGAACATGGTGCCGGTCAGGAGCGTCACCACCGTGACGAAGCGGAAGGCCATGCCCGGATCGAGCACGAGGCCAGGCTGCGCTTCGAGCGCGACCGCGATACCGAACGCCTGGAACAGTGCCAGTGCCACCGTGAAGTAACGGGTGTACTGGGTGATCTTGCGGCGGCCGGATTCGCCCTCTTTCTTCAGCGCCTCGAGTTGCGGCGAGACGATCGATGCAAGCTGCATGATGATCGAAGCCGAAATGTAAGGCATGATGCCGAGGGCGAACACGGTAAAGCGGGACAGGGCGCCACCCGAGAACATGTTGAACATGCCCAGGATGCCACCTTCGTTCTGCTTGAACAGCGCTGCCAGCTGCACCGGGTCAATCCCGGGGACCGGGATATGAGCACCGATGCGGTACACGACCAATGCGCCAAGCAAAAACCACAGCCGACCCCAGGGGAAGCCGGAAGCGGCGCTTTTACCAAGTTGTGAATTAGTCGCCAATTTTTGCTCCGATCAGGCAGGGCCGCAATTAAGCGACCGAACCGCCAGCTGCTTCGATCGCCGCTTTCGCGCCGGCAGTTGCCTTCAGGCCCTTGAGGGTCACCGCTTTGGTGATCTCGCCCGACAGGATGACGCGCACGTCGCGTGCCACCACCGGCAGGATGCCTGCTTGCTTGAGCACCAGGATGTCGATTTCGCCGACCGCCAGGTTGTTCAGGTCCGACAGACGAACTTCAGCCTTGAAGCTTGCGTTCAGCGACTTGAAGCCACGCTTCGGCAGACGACGCTGCAGAGGCATCTGACCGCCTTCGAAGCCGACTTTGTGGAAGCCGCCCGAACGCGATTTCTGACCCTTGTGACCGCGGCCGGCAGTCTTGCCCAGGCCCGAGCCGATACCGCGGCCAACGCGACGCTTCGCGTGCTTGGCGCCGTCAGCTGGTTGAATGGTATTGAGTTCCATTGATTTCTCCGTACGTAAGCCGCGGCTTACGAAACAACTTTAACGAGGTACGCGACTTTGTTGATCATGCCACGCACGGACGGGGTGTCCTGCAGCTCGGAAACCGAGTTGACACGACGCAGACCCAGGCCGCGGACGGTAGCACGGTGATCCTGACGGGTACCGATCAGGCCCTTGACGAGCTTGACTTTGACAGTGTTTGCCATGTTTGTTCCCCTTAACCCAGGATGTCTTCAACCGACTTGCCGCGCTTGGCAGCGACGTCGGATGCAGTGCTCATTTTCGACAGGCCGTCGAGGGTTGCGCGAACCAGGTTGTACGGGTTCGACGAACCGGTCGACTTGGCGACCACGTCGGTCACGCCCATCACCTCGAAGATAGCGCGCATTGCGCCACCAGCGATGACGCCGGTACCAGGCTTGGCCGGCATCATCATGACGCGCGAGGCGCCGTGACGACCGGTAACGGTGTGGTGCAGCGTACCGTTCTTGAGGGGCACCTTGATCAGGTTGCGGCGGGCTTCTTCCATCGCTTTTTGCACGCCGACAGGAACTTCCTTCGACTTGCCCTTGCCCATGCCGATGCGGCCATCGCCGTCACCGACAACGGTCAGCGCTGCAAAACCCATGATACGACCACCCTTCACCACTTTGGTGACGCGGTTGATCGCGATCATTTTCTCGCGCATGCCATCATCCGGCTTGTCGCTTGCCATTTTCGCTTGCATTTTTGCCATGACGATTCTTCCTTAGAACTTCAGACCGGCTTCACGCGCGGCTTCCGCCAGCGCCTTCACACGGCCGTGGTAACGGAAACCCGAACGGTCGAATGCGACTTCGGTGATTCCTGCTTTCAGTGCCTTCTCTGCGACGCGCTTGCCAACCAGGGCAGCAGCGGCAGCGTTGCCGCCGGCGCCGGTCTTGCCTGCCAGTTCGGCACGCACTTCAGCTTCCAGCGTCGAGGCCGACACCAGCACCTTAGCGTCCGGGCTGATCAGGTTCGCATAGATGTGCAGGTTGGTGCGGTGAACCGACAGACGGTTCACGCCCAGCTGGGCGATCTTGATGCGGGTTTGACGTCCGCGACGCAGACGCGATTGTTTCTTGTCCATGTCAGCTCCGATTATTTCTTCTTGGTTTCTTTAAGCTTCACCACTTCGTCCGAATAACGGACGCCCTTGCCCTTGTAAGGCTCAGGAGCGCGGTAAGCGCGCACTTCAGCGGCCGTCTGGCCGACCTTCTGGCGATCGATACCCTTGATCACGATTTCGGTCGGGGTCGGGGTGGTCGCAGTGACGCCTTCCGGCATCGCGTGCAGCACCGGGTGCGAGAAGCCCAGCGACAGGTTCAGGGCGTTGCCCTGCACAGCTGCCTTGTAGCCCACGCCCACCAGGTTCAGCTTCTTCTCGAAGCCCTTGGTGACGCCGGTAACCATGTTGTTGACCAGGGCGCGCAGGGTACCCGACATGGCGTTCGATTCACGCGAATCGTCCACCACGTTGAAAGTCAGCGTGCCGTTGTTGTTTTCCACTTTGACCAGGCCGTTCAGCGACTGGGTCAGGGTGCCGAGCGGGCCCTTGACGGTGATCGACGACGCGGTGATCGCGACATCGGTACCTGCCGGGACGGCGACTGGCATCTTAGCTACTCGAGACATGTCTACTCCTTAAGCCACGTAGCACAGCACTTCGCCACCGACGCCGGTAGCACGTGCCTTGCGATCGGTCATCACGCCTTGCGGGGTCGAGACGATTGCCACGCCCAGGCCATTCATGACCGACGGGATTTCGTTCTTGCCCTTGTAGACGCGCAGGCCAGGACGGGACACGCGCTCGATGCGCTCGATGACCGGACGGCCGGTGTAATACTTCAAACCGATTTTCAGTTCAGCCTTGCCACCTTCGGTGGTCACGGCGAAATCTTCGATGTAACCCTCGTCCTTCAGGACGTTGGCGATCGCAACTTTGACTTTCGACGACGGCATGTTGACGGTGGTCTTCGAAACGGTCTGTGCGTTGCGGATGCGGGTCAGCATATCGGCGATAGGATCGCTCATACTCATTGCTTATCTCTCCTATTACCAGCTAGCTTTGGTCATACCCGGGATTTCGCCTTTCATGGCGAATTCGCGGAGTTTGGTACGGGCCAGACCGAATTTACGGAAGGTGCCACGTGGACGGCCGGTCATGGCGCAGCGGTTACGCTGGCGGGTCGGCGCCGAGTTACGCGGCAGAGCCTGCAGCTTCAGGCGCGCTTCGTAACGTTCTTCTTCCGACTTCGACTGGTCGTCGATGATTGCTTTCAGAGCTGCACGCTTTGCGGCGAATTTCTCCACCAGGTCTGCACGCTTCTGTTCGCGGTTAATCAGTGCAAGTTTTGCCATGCTCTTAGTTCCTGAACGGGAATTTGAAGGCGGCGAGCAGCGCTTTGGCTTCTTCGTCGGTCTTAGCGGTGGTGGTGATCGAGATGTTCATGCCACGCAGCGCATCGATCTTGTCGTAATCGATTTCCGGGAAGATGATCTGCTCTTTGACGCCGATGTTGTAGTTGCCACGGCCATCGAAGGATTTGCCGTTCACACCACGGAAGTCACGCACGCGCGGCAGGGCCACGGTGATGAAGCGATCCAGGAATTCGTACATGCGATTGCCACGCAGGGTGACCATCGTGCCGATCGGGTAGCCTTCGCGGATCTTGAAACCTGCGATTGCCTTGCGTGCCTTGGTCACGACCGGCTTCTGGCCGGCGATCTTGGTCAGGTCGCCAGTGGCGTGCTCGATGACCTTCTTGTCGGCGACTGCTTCCGACAGACCCATGTTCAGGGTGATCTTGGTCAGGCGCGGGACTTCCATCACCGACTTGTAGCCGAATTTCTCGGTCAGTTCGGCGACGATTTTGTCTTTGTAAATTTGTTGGAGACGGGCCATTTATCTTACCCCTTCACTACTTCGCCGTTCGACTTGAAAACGCGGACTTTCTTGCCGTCCACATCTTTGAAGCCAACGCGATCTGCCTTGCCGGTCGCAGCATTGAACAGCGCGACGTTCGACACGTGAATCGGCATAGTCTTGTCGACGATACCACCAGTAACACCGGTCATCGGGTTCGGCTTGGTCGCTTTCTTAGCGACGTTGACGCCTTCAACGATGACGTGTTCAGCGTCTACACGCTTCTGAACGACGCCACGCTTGCCCTTGTCCTTACCGGCCAGAACGATGACTTCGTCGTTTTTACGAATCTTATCCATGTCGACTCCTTACAGAACTTCAGGTGCCAGGGACACGATCTTCATGAACTTCTCGGTACGCAGTTCGCGCGTGACCGGTCCAAAGATACGGGTACCGATCGGCTCCAGCTTGCTGTTCAGCAGGACGGCGGCATTGCCATCGAACTTCACCAGGGAACCGTCCTGGCGGCGCACACCTTTAGCGGTACGCACAACCACGGCGTTGTAAATTTCGCCCTTCTTGACGCGACCACGCGGCGCAGCCACCTTCACGGTGACCTTGATGATGTCGCCAATGCTCGCATAACGGCGCTTCGAGCCGCCCAACACCTTGATGCACAGAACTTCCTTGGCACCGGTGTTGTCGGCCACTTCGAGCCGGCTTTCGGTTTGAATCATAGTATTTTCTTTCCCAACTTAAGCCGTAGAAAACCCCACGGAAACCGTGGGCCTGCGGTCAGTCTTGGTCCCGCCGCACCGCCCCTGCTGGAGCAATACGATTGGGTGATTGGACTTTCCAATAACGTTCGTTACAGGCCGCAGGAAGCGCGGGGGCATACTGCGGCAACACATGAACGAAGCCCGCTAGTATCACAGATACCAGCGGGCCACGCAAGACAAATTTTTAGGCGTTAGATGACCTGTGCTTGCTGCACAACACGGGTCACGGTCCAGGCCTTCGTCTTCGAGATCGGGCGACCTTCCGTGATCTCGACCGTGTCGCCGGTCTTGACCTGGTTGGTCTCGTCGTGCGCGTGATACTTGTTCGAACGCACGATGATCTTGCCGTACAGCGGGTGCTTCACGTGACGCTCGATCAGGACGGTCACCGTCTTGTCCATCTTGTCGGACACGACCTTGCCGACCAGCGTACGCTTCAGCGCCGTTTTAGTGGTGTCGTTCATTTGGCTTCCTTCGAGTTCATCACAGTCTTCACACGCGCGATGTCGCGACGTACTTTCTTGAGCTGCGCGGTATTGCCCAGCTGCTGGGTAGCGATTTGCATGCGCAGGCCGAACTGGGCCTTCAGCAGCTCATTCAGCTCCTTCTGCAGCGCTTCCTGGTCCTTGCCGCGGAGTTCCGATGCTTTCATATTCAACTCCTGTTATTGGCCGACTTGACGGACCACGAAGGTGGTCGCCAGCGGCAGTTTGGCAGCGGCCAGGCGGAACGCTTCGCGCGCCAGTTCTTCAGCAACGCCGTCCATCTCGTACAGGACTTTGCCTGGCTGGATTTCAGCGACGTAGTACTCCGGGTTACCCTTACCGTTACCCATACGGACTTCGGCCGGCTTGTTCGAGATCGGCTTGTCCGGGAAGATACGGATCCAGATACGGCCGCCACGCTTGATGTGACGGGTCATCGCACGACGTGCAGCTTCGATCTGGCGTGCGGTGATACGGCCGCGGGCGACTGCCTTCAGGCCGAACTCACCGAACGACACCGAGGTGCCGCGGGTGTGCGAAATGCCGGTGTTACGGCCCTTCTGCTCTTTACGATACTTTCTGCGGTTTGGCTGCAGCATGCTTATTCTCCTGCTTTCTCAGCAGCCGGCTTGGCAGCGCGGCGGCCTGCTGGTGCGGTACCTGGCTTGGCGCCCGGACGGCCACGGCCGGCAGGCTTGCCATCATCGCGGCGCGGGCCGCGTGGCTTCTTCTCGTCGGCCGGGACGTCGATCACAGGTGCTTCGCCCGTTGCCGAACGATCGCCCTTGTAGACCCACACCTTGACGCCGATGATGCCGTAGGTGGTCGATGCTTCGCTGGTGCCGTAGTCGATATCGGCGCGCAGGGTGTGCAGAGGCACACGGCCTTCGCGGTACCATTCGGTACGTGCGATCTCGATGCCGTTCAGGCGGCCCGACGACATGATCTTGATGCCGACGGCGCCCAGACGCATGGCGTTCTGCATCGCGCGCTTCATTGCGCGACGGAACATGATGCGCTTTTCGAGCTGCTGGGCGATCGAATCGGCGATCAGCTGCGAATCGATCTCAGGCTTGCGGATCTCTTCGATGTTGACGTGCACGGGCACGCCCATGATCTTCGTCAGCGACGACTTCAGCACTTCGATGTCTTCGCCCTTCTTGCCGATCACGACGCCAGGACGCGACGAGTAGATGGTGAAGCGCGCGTTCTTGGCAGGACGCTCGATGACGATACGGCCGACCGAAGCGTTCTTCAGCTTCTTCTTCAGGAAAGCGCGAGCTTCCAGGTCTTCCTTCAGCATTTCGGCGAAGTTGCCGTTGCCAGCATACCAGCGCGACGCCCAGTTACGGGTGACCGCCAGGCGGAAGCCGGTTGGGTGGATTTTCTGACCCATCGTGTGACCCCTTAGTTACCGACAGTCACGTAGATGTGACAGGATTGTTTCGAAATGCGATCGCCGCGGCCCTTCGCACGTGCGGTGAAGCGCTTCAGGATCGGGCCCTTTTCAACGTAGATCTGCACGACCTTCAGCTCGTCGATGTCCGCGCCATCGTTGTGTTCCGCGTTGGCGATTGCCGACTCGAGAACCTTCTTGATGATGGTCGCGCCCTTCTTCGGGCTGAACTGCAGAATGTTGAGTGCTGCGTCAACTTTCTTGCCGCGGATCAGGTCCGCAACCAGGCGGCCCTTTTGTTCCGACAGGCGAACGCCTTTGAGGATTGCTTTAGTTTCCATTATCGTTTCGCCTTCTTGTCAGCAGCGTGGCCCTTGAACGTACGGGTCAGCGCGAATTCGCCGAGCTTGTGGCCGACCATGTTCTCCGACACGTACACCGGCACGTGGACCTTGCCGTTGTGCACGGCGATGGTCAGACCGATGAAGTCAGGAGTGATCGTCGAGCGGCGCGACCAGGTTTTGACTGGCTTCTTGTCTTTGGTCGCTTGCGCGGCTTCGACTTTTTTCACCAGGTGGGCGTCAATGAACGGCCCTTTTTTCAATGAACGAGTCATGTGTTATCCCTTATTTCTTGCCGCGGCGCGAGACGATCATCGACGAAGTGCGCTTGTTCGAACGCGTCTTCTTGCCCTTGGTCTGCTGGCCCCATGGCGACACCGGATGGCGACCTGCTGCCGTACGGCCTTCACCACCACCGTGCGGGTGGTCGATCGGGTTCATGACGACACCACGGACGGTCGGGCGGACACCGCGCCAACGCATCGCACCGGCTTTACCGATCTTGCGCAGGCTGTGCTCGGCGTTGCCGACTTCACCCACGGTTGCACGGCACTCGATGTGCACGCGGCGGACTTCACCCGAGCGCAGGCGAACCTGGGCGTAGGTGCCTTCGCGGGCCATCAGGACGACAGCGGCGCCGGCGGTGCGGGCCATCTGTGCGCCTTTGCCCGGCAGCATTTCGACGCAGTGCATCACGGTACCGACCGGGATGTTGCGGATCGGCAGGCAGTTACCGGCCTTGATCGGTGCTTCCGAACCGTTCATCAGGGTGTCGCCGACAGCGACGCCCTTCGGAGCGATGATGTACGCACGGGCGCCGTCCGCGTAGCACAGCAGAGCGATGTGCGCGGTACGGTTCGGGTCGTATTCGATACGCTCGACCTTGGCAGGGATGCCGTCCTTCTGGCGCTTGAAGTCGACCAGACGGTAGTGCTGCTTGTGGCCACCGCCGATGTGGCGGGTGGTGATGTGACCGTTGTTGTTACGGCCAGCAGTCTTCGATTTCTTCTCAACCAGGGCTGCGAACGGACGACCCTTGTACAGGTCGCTGTTCACAACCTTCACCATGCCGCGGCGGCCTGGGGAGGTTGGCTTCATCTTAACGAGTGCCATTATTTAGCCTCCTCGACAAAATTGATTTCCTGACCCGGCTTGAGGGCCACGAAAGCGCGCTTGGTGTGGTTGCGGCGACCGGTGAAACGGCCCGAACGCTTGACCTTGCCTTCGCGGTTGACGGTTTGCACCGATTCCACTTCGACCTTGAACAGCAGTTCGACGGCAGCCTTGATTTCCGGCTTGGTTGCATCCGGCAGAACCTTGAACACGATCTGTTCGTTCTTTTCAGCGACGAAGGTCGCCTTTTCGGAAATAACCGGAGCCAGCAGCACCTTCATCAGGCGCTCTTCGCTGAATTTGATAGCGGTGCTCATGCGTACATCTCCTCGATCTTGGCCAGAGCAGCTTTGGTGACCAGGACTTTCTTGTAGAACACCAGCGACATCGGGTCAGCAGCCTTCGGCTCGACGACGAGCACGTTCGGCAGGTTGCGCGATGCCAGTTCCAGGTTTTCATCGATGGTGTCGGTGATCACCAGGACCGATTCCAGGCCCATGCCCTGCAGCTTTTGCGACAGCAGCTTGGTCTTCGGAGCTTCGATCGACAGGTTTTCGACAACGTTCAGACGGCCTTCGCGGGCCAGCTGCGAGAAGATCGAGCAGATACCTGCGCGGAACATCTTCTTGTTGACCTTGTGCGAGAAGTTCTCGTCCGGGGTGTTCGGGAAGATGCGACCACCGCCGCGCCACAGAGGCGACGACGACATACCAGCACGAGCGCGGCCGGTGCCCTTCTGGCGCCATGGCTTCTTCGTGGTGTGGCTGACTTCTTCACGGTCTTTCTGCTTGCGGTTGCCGCTGCGCGCGTTGGCGGCGTAGGCGACCACGACCTGGTGGATCAGGGCTTCGTTGTATTCGCGGCCGAACACGGTGTCGGCAGCTGCAACGCCGGCGCCAGCTTGACCTTGCTCATTCAGGAGCTGGAGTTCCATACTTAGGCTCCTTTCTTGGCTTTGGTTTTGACAGCCGGCTTGACGATCACCTGGCCGTTCTTGGCGCCAGGAACGGCACCTTTCACGAGCAGCAGTTGACGGTCAGCGTCGATGCGGGCGATTTCCAGGTTCTGGGTGGTGACGGTAACGTCGCCCATGTGACCGGTCATGCGCTTGCCAGGGAACACGCGGCCCGGATCCTGCGCCATACCGATGGAGCCAGGAACGTTGTGCGAACGCGAGTTACCGTGGGTCTGACGACCCGAGGCGAAGTTGTAACGCTTGATGGTACCGGCGTAGCCCTTACCGATCGAGGTGCCCTGCACGTCGATTTTCTGGCCCACTTCGAACATCGAAGCATTGATGGCGTCGCCGGCTTTGAGTTCGGCAGCCTTGGTGGAATCGATGCGGAATTCACGCAGCATCGTGCCGGCTTCGACGCCAGCTTTGGCGTAGTGACCAGCAGCGGCCTTGTTCACGCGGGAAGCGCGACGCTGGCCGAAGACGACTTGCACCGCAGTGTAGCCATCAGTTTCAGGGGTTTTGACTTGCGCAACACGGTTGTTGGACACGTCCAGCACGGTGACAGGGATCGAATCGCCGTCATCCGTGAAGATACGCATCATGCCAACCTTGCGACCGAGGAGGCCCAGGCTCATTTTTTCTCCATTCCCACCTACGATTGGGCGGGGCTAATTAGTACTACTAAAAAAGCATGGGCTAAAAAAGACGCGCCCATACCGAAGCCGGCTAGTATAGCGCGCAAACGGCAACGGCGCAACAGGATAAATCGAGGTGACCTCGGCCTGTTGCGTTTTCCGCAGTAGCTGGAGAGAGCAAGGAATCTGACCTGGCTGGTCAGCACAGAAAAGGCACACCGCTGCGCCTTTTCTCTGCAGGCTACGACCATTGCTGGGAGCCTGCGATCTGGAAGTCTGGTGGGCGGTGCAGGATTCGAACCTGCGACCCCTTGGATGTCGACCAAGTATTCTAACCAGCTGAACTAACCGCCCGGGGAGCCGCATTATACGTAGCGGCCCGACAGTTTTGCAATAGCTTTTTTTCGATTGTGTTTTGCAATGCCGCCGGCGCCCTCCCGGCGGCTGCCGGATCGCCGGTTGTCGATGCCGGCAGAAAATGCTATTGTACAAATGCATTTTGGGGACAGACACCCCTCCTTCCTGTTGTTCACGTTCCCCTTCGCCGGCAGATGACGGCGCGTCCAGCGCGCTGCGCCTGCCCTATTTCCTGGTGTGCCCGCCTCCCGGCGGATCGCGCACGCCCCGACCCGGTCCGCCGACATGCGCGCGGACGCATCGTAGAAAAGGATGATTCATGACTGTCATCGACTCGCAACGCTGGTCCCGCCCCCTCGATCCTGCCCGCCTCGTGCTCGCCACCGACCTCGACGGCACGCTATTGGCTGGCACCCATGAGGCGCGGCGCCGTGTGCGCGACCTGTTCTCCGGCATGCCCGACGGCATAGCCGCCGGGGTATGCGCCGGCGCCCGCCCCACCCTGGTGTTCGTCACCGGACGCGGCCTGGAAACCGTCATGCCCCTGCTGAGCGATCCCACCATCCCGAACCCTGACTACATCATCGCCGACGTCGGCGCCACCGTGGTCGACAGCGAGCTGCGCCCGGTCGAGCAGATCCAGCGCGAACTGACCGCGCACTGGCCCGGCAGCCAGGCGGTGCTGCGCGCCCTGGCCGGCTTCCCGCAACTGGTGCGCCAGAGCGTGCCGCAGGAACGCCGCTGCTCCTTCCTCGCGACCGAGGACGCGATCACCCCGGCGCTGCAGGCGGCGGTCGAGGCGCTCGACTGCGAACTGCTGTTCTCGGCCGGCCGCTACCTCGACGTGCTGCCGCGCGGAGTCGGCAAGGGCGCCGCGCTGCGCCGCCTGGTGACCGCGGCCGGCTTCGACCCGGCCAGCGTGGTGGTGGCTGGCGACACCCTGAACGACCTGTCGATGTTCGAGACCGGCTTTCGCGGCGTGGCGGTGGGCGGCGCCGAGCCGGCCCTGGTCGAGCGCGTGCGCAAGAATGCGCGCGTCTACGTGGCCACCCAGGAAGGCTGCGGCGGCATCCTGGAAGCCCTGGCCCATTACGGCATGCCGCTCGGCGACGCCGCCGGCACCCAGGTTGCGCCGGCCTGCGGCGACGCCGAGCTGGTCATGGTCTACCACCGCCTGCCCTACGACGAGATCACGGTGGACGGCATCACCCTGCAGCGCCGTCCGAAGAGCCCGAACGGCATCATGCCCACCCTGCTGAGCTTTTTCGCGGACGGACGCAAGGGTTCGTGGGTGGCCTGGTCGCAGCAGGACAGCCGCGCCCCCGAGGGCTTCGAATCGCACGTGGCGGTGGACGCGGCCCGCTATCCGCAGCTGAAGGCGGCCCGCATCGCCCTGACGCCGGAAGACATCGACCTGTTCTACAAGAAGTTTTCGAAAGAAGCCTTCTGGCCGATCATCTTCTCCTTCCCGGACAAGGCCGAGTTCAAGCAGGCCCACTGGGAACGCTTCCTGGAGGTCAACCGCCTGTTCGCCGAGCAGACCGCGCGCGAGGCCGCCCACGGCGCCACCGCCTGGATCCACGACTACAACCTGTGGATGGTGCCGGCCTTCCTGCGCCCGCTGCGCCCCGACCTGAAGATTGCGTTCTTCCACCACACCGCCTTCCCTTCGAGCGACGTGTTCAACATCCTGCCATGGCGCCGCGACATCATCGGCAGCCTGCTGCAATGCGACTACGTGGGCTTCCACGTGCCGCGCTACGTCGAGAACTTCGTCGACGCGGTGCGCTCGTTCGCGCCGGTGGAGATCGCGGGCAGCCGGGCTTGCGCGCCGCGCTTCCTGACCTACGGCTGCGCCCTCGGGGTCGACCGCATGACGACCGCGATCGAGGTCGGCGAACGCCGGGTCGCGCTCGGCGCCCACCCGGTCGGCACCGACGTCAAGCTGATCGCGCGCCTGGCGCAGGAAGACAACGTACAGCGCCAGCTGAAGGAGCTCGACAGCTACCTGGCCGGGGATGCCGGGCAGCCGCGCACCGCCATCGTATCGATCGAACGCCTCGACTACGTCAAGGGTTCGCTGGAGAAGCTGGAAGCCTACGAGCGCATGCTGGAACGGCATCCTGAAATGCTGGGCAAGGTAACCCTGCTGAACATCGTCACCCCGGCCGCCAGCGGCATGGAAATCTACGATAGCCTGCGCGAGGAACTCGACCGCACGGTGGGCCGCATCAACGGCCGCTTCTCGACGCTCGACTGGGTGCCGGTGCGCTACTTCTACCGCTCGCTGCCGTTCGAAGACGTGCTGGCCCACTACGCGGCGGCAGGCATCGCCTGGATCACGCCGCTGCGCGACGGCCTCAACCTGGTGGCCAAGGAATATGTCGCCACCCGGCACGCGCTGGGACGCCCCGGCCTGCTGATCCTGTCCGAGTTCGCCGGCGCCGCCGTCGAGCTGCATGGCGCCCTGCTGGTCAATCCCTACGACGCCAATGCCATGAGCGAGACCCTGTACCAGGCGCTCACCATGGGCGCCGACGAGATCGCCTACCGCGCGGAACGCCTGGCCATGATCGTGGGGGAGCACGACGTCACCCGCTGGGGCGACGGTTTCCTGGCGGCCCTGGGACAGCAAACCGCACGGCAGGCAGCGCCGGACGATGCCGCCGACCAGCGTAGCGCCGCCTGAAGGGAGCACACATGGACACCGTTTTCCTGGGTAATCCGATGGCCGACTGGCTGGTGGCGTTGGTGGCCGCCGCCGTGGTGGTGGCCGGCCTCGACGCCGTCAAGGCGATCCTGCTGCGCCGCCTGCGCTCGTTCGTGGCGGCCAATCCGGGCGGCTCGCGCGCGCTCGGCGCCGCCGTGGCGGCGCTGTCCAGGACCCGCCTGCTGGTCCTGCTCGTCGTCGGCCTGTATGCCGGCGCCAGCCTGCTGGCCCTGCCCGAACGGTCGCACCTGTTCATCAGCCGCGCCGCGATCGCCGCGGTGCTGATCCAGTGCGCGATCTGGGGCGACCACGCGCTGCGCGCCTGGCTGGCCGGCACCCGCGCCGAGCAGGCCGGCGATCCCGACCGCATCACCTCGTCGACCGCGATCGCCTTCCTGCTGCGGGTGGTCCTGTGGGCGGTGGTGGCCCTGATGACCCTCGATAACCTGGGCGTCAACATCACCGCCCTGGTGGCCAGCCTGGGGGTCGGCGGTATCGCCGTGGCGCTGGCGGTGCAGAGCATCCTGGGCGACCTGTTCGCCAAGCTCTCCATCGTGCTGGACAAGCCCTTCGTGGTGGGCGACTTCATCATCGTCGACAAGATGCTCGGCACGGTGGAGAGCGTGGGCCTGAAAACCACGCGGGTGCGCAGCCTGGGCGGCGAGCAGATCGTGTTCTCGAACGCCGACCTGCTCAAGAGCCGCATCCACAACCTGCGCCGCATGGAGGAACGCCGCGTGGTGTTCCAGGTGGCCGTCACCTACGATACGCCCGAACCCTCGCTGCGCGCCCTGCCCGGCCTGCTCGAGGAGATCGTCACAGCCCAGGCGCAGGTGCGCTTCGACCGCGCGCACCTGGCCTCGCTGGCGGCGCCCGCCTACACCTTCGAAATCGTGTATTACGTCGACAGCCCGGACTACCGCGTGTTCATGGACGTGCAGCAGGAAATCTACCTGCGCATCGTGGCGATGCTCGCCCAGCAGAAGATCCGCCTGGCGCTGCCGGCGCAGATGGTGCACCTGGGACCGACGGGCGAGTTGCCTGTCGTGGCAATGGCGCCAGCCGATGAACGTGCCGCAGCGTAGGGGTGATCTGGTCCGGTGGACCAGATCACGCTAAGCCGTCCACCCTGCCCGGCACAGCGGTCGACTGGCGCACCACCAGGCTGCCGCGCAGGCGCTGGTGCCGGCGCGGGCCATCGTCGCCACGGATGCGCCCTACCAGCAATTCGGTCAGCTGCCGGCCCAGCGCATGGGTCGGCTGGGCTACCGAACTCAAGCGTGGCATCGCGAACGCGGCCATGCCGAGGTCGTCGCCACCGACCACCGACAACCGGCCGGGCACCGCCACCCCGGCCTCTTGCGCGGCGCACAGGCCGCCCAGCGCCATCAGGTCGTTGCAGGCGAATACCGCCGTCGGCGGCGTGCCCAACGCCAGCAGGCCCCGCACCGCGTCATGGCCGCCGGCGCAATCGGGCGCGGCGTGCACCAGGTAGGCATCTGGCAGGGGGATGCCCGCATCCTCCAAGGCAAGGCGCATGCCGGCGATGCGTCCCAGGCTGTGCGGTTCGCCCCGGGGGCCGGCCACGCAGGCGATGCGGCGGTGGCCCAGTTCGATCAGGTGGCGGGTGGCGGCATAGCCGGTCGCCTCGTGGTCGAGACCGAGGAAATCCGTGTCCAGCGCCGGGACCTCATGGTCGGCCAGCACGATCGGCACCCGCTGGCTGGCCAGCAGCGGGGCCAGTTCGTCGCCGGCAGCGCCGGCCGCCAGGATCAGGCCGTCGATGCGCTTCTCGCTCAGGCTGCGCAGGTGAACGGCCTGGCGCCGGGCATCCCCATAGCCGTTGCACAGCATGATGTTGTAGCCGACCTCGAAGGCCGCATCCTCGATCCCGCGCAGCAGCTCGGCGAAGCAGGGATGGGTGTTGTCGGGAATGGAGACGCCGATGGTATGGCTCTTGTCGTTCTTGAGGCTGCGCGCCATCGCGTTCGGGATGTAGCCCATCTCGTCGATGGTGGCCAGCACCTGCCTGCGCACGGCTTCGCTCACGGCCCGGGTCCCGTTGATCACGTGCGAGACGGTCGAGGTCGATACACCGACCCGCTCCGCCACCTGCTTCATTGTTGCCATTCTGCCTCCTTGCGACGGCAATTATGACCGGAATGTTACGAAGCGGCCACATGCGTATGGACGCGAAGAGAGTGAGTAATGTGAAATTCGGAGCGTGTACAATCGAATAGTTAACGCCGTCATCGGCGACCGATCAACCCCACCACACAAGGAGTTCGTATGGCAATCAGTCTGCAAAAAGGCGGCAACGTCAACCTGAGCAAGGAAGCACCAGGCCTGACCAAGGTGATCATCGGTCTGGGCTGGGACCCGCGTTCCACCGACGGCGCGGCCTTCGACCTGGACGGCAGCGCATTCATGCTCAAGGCCGACGCCAAGGTGCGCGGCGACAGCGACTTCATCTTCTACAACAACCTGAAATCCAGCGACGGTTCGGTGGTCCACGCCGGCGACAACACCACCGGGCAGGGCGAGGGCGACGACGAGAAGATCGCGGTCGACCTGTCGCGCGTCCCGGCCGAGGTCGAGAAGGTCTCGTTCTGCGTGACCATCCACGACGCCGACGCGCGCCGCCAGAACTTCGGCATGGTCGCCAAGGCCTATATCCGCTGCCTGAACGCCAACGGCGAAGCCGAGATCGCACGCTACGACCTGTCCGAAGACAGCTCGACCGAAACCGCGATGATCTTCGGCGAACTCTACCGCCACGGCGGCGAATGGAAGTTCCGCGCCGTCGGCCAGGGCTTCAAGGGCGGCCTGGGTCCGCTCGCGCGCTCGTTCGGCGTCAACGTCTAAGACACATCCTCCACGCGCCCGCTGCGCCGCGGGCGCGTACGTCCACCTGTCTCGAAGGTCTTCATGCGCGTCTGGTACAACAGGACGTTTTCGTCCATCTACGCCGCGATCCGGCTGATCCGCGAGGCCGATACCGCCGGCCGTTTCACCATCATCCACAGCAATGCCAACCGCCATACCCCGGCGGCGCGCCTGGCGCACGAGTTCCACGGCGAGCCGGTCGGCCTGGAGCCGGCCGCCTACGTCGAATGGTGCCTCGAATTCTGCCGCAAGCAGCGCATCGACATCTTCGTGCCGGGCCGCGAAGCCACCCTGCTGTCCGCGCACCACGCGCGCTTCCAGGAACTCGGCACGCGCGTCCTGAGCGCGGCCACGCCGCACAAGCTGCAGCTGATGCACGACAAGGCCGGCTTCTACGCGGAGACCGATCTGCCGCAGGCGCCGGTGGCCGAATTCCGCCGCTTCGACAACCTCGAACAATTCGACGCCGCCTGGGCCGAACTGCGCCCGCGCCACGCGAAGCTGTGCATCAAGCCGGCGAAGGGCATCTACGGCATCGGCTTCGCCATCGTCGATGAAGTGCGCAGCAGCGCCGCCCTGCTCCTGGCGGGCGTCGAATACCACATCGGCTACCAGGACCTGCGCCGCGGCCTGGCCGAATTGAAGGAATTCCGCACCATGCTGCTGATGGAATTCCTCGAAGGCGCCGAGTACAGCGTCGACTGCGTGGGCGACAACGGCCGCCTGGTGGCGGCGGTGGCGCGCCGCAAGCCGGCGCAGGCCGGCAGCGGCCAGCTGATCGACATGCGCCCCGAGATCATCGAGGCGACCGCCAAGCTCGCCGCCGATTATGGCCTGAACGGCATCTTCAACGTGCAGTTCCGCGAAGCCGCAGGCAAGCCGCGCCTGCTCGAGATCAACCCGCGCATGTCGGGCGGCATCGGCATGGCCTGCGCGGCCGGACCGAACCTGCCCTGGATCGCGCTGAAGGGCTTCGCCGACGGCTTCGACACGGTCGAGGTCACGCCGGTGCGCAACGGCATGCGCGTCATCGAAGTTGCCGACGCACTGGAGCTGGCATGAACGCCAAGTCGGACCCGCATGCGCTGGCCCGGCGCAGCGCGGAACTGCCTACCGGGACGCTCGAGGTCGCGGTGGCCGAAGGCGCGGACGAGTTCGAGGACCTGCTCGGCTTCGCGGCGCGCGCCAATGCCAAGCGCGGCTTCCTGTTCCTGAGCAAGGTGCTGGGCAAGCACTGGCCGGTGACGCCTGCGCGCATGCTGGACATCCACGACCGCCTTGCCGCCACCGTGCCGGCAAGCGATGGTCCGGTCGTATTCATTGCCATGGCGGAAACCGCGATCGGCCTCGGCCAGGGCGTGTTCGAAGCCTGGCTGCGCGCCAATCCGGGGCGCGAGGCGCTGTTCATCCACACCACGCGCTACCGCGTGGGCGGCGGCGCGCTGATCGAGTTCGAGGAAGCGCACAGCCACGCGCCGCGCCAGTTCCTGCACATGCCGGACGATCCGCACCTGGGCGCCCTGCTGCTGGCGGCCTCCACCCTGGTGCTGGTGGACGACGAAGCCAGCACCGGCAACACCTTCCTGAACCTGACCGAGGCCTGCCGCCGCCTCAACCCGGGCATCGCGCGGGTGCACCTGGCGACCATCACCAATTTCATGGGCCCGGCGGCCACTGCCGCCCTGTCCGGGCGCTTCGGCCTGCCGGTGACGATGGGCGCGCTGCTCAGCGGTGAGTACCGCTTCACGCCGGGCGACTACGTGGCCCCGGCCACCCCGGCCCAGCGCTTCGACCCGGATGCGGACCGCGGCGCCAGCGCCGCTTTCGGCCGCCTGGGCCTGCGCGCCGCCCTACGCGCGCCCGAGTCCCTGGCCGCGCGTCTGGCGGGAGAATTCGCGTCCGGCGCGAAGGTGGCCGTGCTGGGCACCGGCGAATTCATGCATGCGGCCATGCTGCTGGGCGCCGCCCTGGAGCGGCGCGGCGTCGACGTCCGGGTGCAGTCGACCACGCGCTCACCGATCCTGGCCTGGGGCGCGGTCGGCCACGCATTGCGCTTCCCCGACAACTATGGCGAAGGCATCGCCAATTTCGTGTACAACATCGCACCTGGCCAGTACGACCACGTGCTGGTCTGCCACGAGACCGCGCCGAACGCCGCCTTGCGCGAGCTCGCCGCTCTGCTGGATGCGCGCCTGTTCCACTTCCTGTCCGAGGATGACGTTGAAGAAGTTCCTGTTCGCTGACCTGGACGATACGCTGTTCCAGACTTTCGAGAAGTGCGCCTCCGCGGACGCGCTCGAGCCTGCCGCCTATTACAAGGACGGCAGCATCTGCTCGTACACCACGCGCGCCCAGCGCGCCTTCCTGAGCTTCGTGCAGGACGGAATGACGGTGATCCCGACCACGGCGCGCGACCACGACGGCCTGCGCCGCGTGCACCTGCCCTTCGACAGCTACGCCGTCATCAACTACGGCGGCGTGGTGCTGCAGCCCGGCGGCGGCGCCGACATGCCCTGGCTGGAAGGCATGCGCGGCGCGATGCATGCGGCCCTGCCCGGCCTGCAGGAACTGGCGCGGCACATCGACGAGCATGCCGCACGCACCGGATTCGGCGGCCGCGCGCGCATGATCGAGGATTTCGCCACGCCCTTCTTCCTGGTCGTGAAGGATCCGGACAAGCGCCACGAACGCCTGGCGCCGATCGAGATGGAGGTGGTGCGCCCCTGGATCGCGGACGGCCACCCGGACTACGTCGTGCACCGCAACGGCAACAACCTGGCCATCCTGCCGAAAGCGCTCGACAAGGCCAACGCGGTGGCCCACGTCACCGCGATGCTGCGCGCCGAGCACGGCGACATCGTCACCTTCGGCATGGGCGACAGCCGCTCCGACGCGCGCTTCATGGCGGCCTGCGACTACGCCATCGTGCCGCGCGCCACCCAGCTGGCGCGCCTGACCGTGGAGGCCCTGTGAGCTTCCCGGGCAGCTACCGCGCCGGCGAGGTCGAGTTCCTGCTCACGCGTTTGCAGGCGCAGGAATTCACCAGTGTGCACGACAAGGAGCGCCTGATCCAGTCCGGCCGGCGCCACTACAGCCAGATGCTGTCGCCCGAATCCCTGCCCTCGCCGCGCTACATGGCCGTGTTCGAGGAAGCCTGCCGCGCCAATAACGCGCGCATGGCGGCCGACTGCCTGCGCTTGGCCGGCCTCATCGCCGCACGGCGCAGCGGCCGCATCGCCGTGGTCTCGCTGGCGCGCGCCGGCACGCCGGTGGGCGTGGTGGTGGCGCGGCTGCTGCGCGAGGTGTTCGAACGCGAGACGGTCCATTTTTGCGTGTCGATCGTGCGCGACCGCGGCGTAGACCGGGCCGCCCTGCGCCACATCCTGGCCCGGGGCCATGCGCCGGAATCGCTCGTGTTCGTCGACGGCTGGACCGGCAAGGGCGTGATCGCGCGCGAGCTGGCGCTGTCGGTATCGGCCTTCAATGCGGCGCACGGGACCGGCATCGACAATGGCCTGCACGTGCTCTCCGACCTGGCCGGCGCGGCCGCCGTCGCGGCTTCCGGCGACGACTACCTGATTCCGTCGAGCATCCTGAATGCCACGGTGTCGGGGCTGGTGAGCCGCACGGTGCTGGACGAACGGATCGGTCCGGACGACTTCCATGGCTGCGTCTACTACAGCGAGTTCGCTCCCCATGACCAGTCGCAGCGTTTCGCCGATGCCCTGGTGGATCTGGCGCGGGCGCAGGCCGGCGCCACGCCGCCCGGCGCGGCACCGCTGGATGCGAAAGCGGCAGCGGAACGCTCGCGCGCCTATCTCGACGGCGCGATGGCACGCTACGGCATCGCCGACGTCAACCTCATCAAGCCCGGCATTGGCGAAGCGACCCGCGTGCTGCTGCGCCGCATGCCGCGCCTGCTGGTGCTGCGCCAGCCGGGTGCGCCGGACGTGCGGCACCTCGAGCTGCTGGCCGAAGAAAAACAGGTGCCGGTCGCGCTCGACCCGCTTCTGCCCTATCACGCAGTTTCCCTGATCAGGAGTGCATCGGATGCATAAGTCTTTAGGCGCGTCGCTGTACGTGCCGGCCAATCACAAGGACCTGGCCAGAATCGCCAACGGCGAAAAACTGCCGGACGCGCGCTCGCTGATCTTCTGCCTCGAAGACGCCATCGCCGATCGCGAACTGAGCTGGTCGCTGTTCAACCTCTCGGTAGTGCTGGCGAACATGCGCGGCGACGTCACCGCGGAACGTTTCGTCCGGGTGCGCAATCCGGACGTGATGGCGCGCGTGCTGGCCATGCCGGGCGCCGAGAAGCTCACCGGCTTCGTGCTGCCGAAGATCACGCGCCACAACTTCGAGACCTATTTCCGCCTCGTGCGCGATACCGACCACGTGCTCATGCCGACGCTGGAGACGGCCGAGGTGTTCTGCGACAGCGAGATGCAGCAGCTGCGCGCCGTGTTCGAAGGACCGGGCGTGCGCCACCGCATCCTGGCTTTGCGCATCGGCGGCAACGACCTGCTGGCCCTGCTGGGCCTGCGCCGGCCGCGCGGCATGACGATCTACCGCACGCCGCTCGGGCCCGTGATCGCGCGCCTGGTCACCACCTTCCGGCCCTGGGGCTTCGCGCTGACGGCGCCGGTATTCGAATACCTCGACCTGCCCGAGCTGCTCGACCAGGAGGTGCTGGAAGACCTGGCCCATGGCATGGTCGGCAAGACCGCGATCCACCCGACCCAGATCGGGCCGATCGAGCAGCACTACCAGGTGCGCCCGCAGGACCTGGCGGTGGCGCGCGCCATCCTCGACGACGCCAGTCCGGCCGTGTTCCGCATGGACGACGCGATGTGCGAAGTCGCCACCCACCGCGCCTGGGCCGAGCGCCTGGTGGAACAATCACACCGCTTCGGTTCCCGTTCGATGGAAGGAGAAACCTCATGAACCTGTTCTCGCGTGGCCAGAAAGGCAAGCTGGCCGACCTCGGCACCGGCAACGCCTTCACCGTCGAGGTGGATATCGGGGCGCCCGGCCTCTCGGTCGACGTGTCCTGCTTCGGGCTGGATGCGGCCGAGCGCCTGTCGGACGACCGCTACATGGTGTTCTACAACCAGCTGTCCAGCCCCGAGGGCGCGCTGCGGCTGGAGTCGAGCGGCTCGCCGGCCCGTTTCGCCGTCAATCTCGACGCCTTGCCGGCAACGATCACGAAGCTCGTCTTTGTCGCCGCCATCGACGGCGTCCAGACCATGCGCTCGCTCGGCGCCTGCGCCCTGAATCTCGGCAGCGCGGTGCGCTTCCCGTGGTCGGGTGCGGACTTCGGTGACGAGAAGGCCGTTATCGTGGCCGAGCTGTACCGGCGCGACGGCATGTGGCGCTTCGGCGCGGTCGGCCAGGGCTTCAATGGCGGACTGTCGGCGTTGCTGGCGCATTTCGGCGGCACCGAAGCCAAGCCGGCTGCCGCTTCTGCCCCCACCTCGGCCCCCGCGGCCGCGCCGGCGCAGCCCAGGGTGTCGCTGTCGAAGGTCACGCTGGAAAAGCGCGGCGACAAGGTCTCGCTCGACAAGCGCGCGGGCCGCGGCTTCGGCCGCATCCACGTCAACCTGAACTGGAACCAGGCGGCGCCGACGGCGCCGCCACCGCCCGTGAAAACCGGCTTCTTCGACAAGCTGATCGCCGGCGCCGGCGCCGCCCGCAAGGGCCGCGGCGGCATCGACCTCGACCTCGGCTGCATGTACGAGCTGGCCGACGGCCGGCGCGGACTGGTGCAGGCGCTCGGCAACGCGTGGGGCGACTTCGAGCGCGAGCCCTTCATCCGCCTGGATGCCGACGACCGCACCGGCGCCGTGTCCGGCGGCGAGAACCTGTTCATCAACGGCGAGCGCTTCGACCAGATTCGCCGTGCGCTGATCTTCTCCTTCATCTACGAGGGCGTGCCCAACTGGGCGGCGACCGACGGCGTGGTGACCATCTCCGCGCCGGAGCAGGCGCCGATCGAGGTGCGCCTGGACGGCGGCGGCAACCAGATGATGTGCGCGATCGCGCTGATCGAGAACCGGGGCGGCAGCCTGCAGGTCACCAAGCTGGCCGAGTACTTCCAGCAGCAGGGCGGCACCAGCGCGCACGAGCTGATGGATCGGCATTTCGGATTCGGGCTGCGCTGGAAGACCGGCTCGAAAGGCTAAGCCGCCGGCGCTACCACTTGCAGCCGGTGTCGGTGATGGTGTCGATCGCCAGCGGGATCAAGGCGAACACGTTCAAGGACGTGCCGCCGCTGTACTTCTTGGTGCAGGGCGGCCGCTTGGCTTCCCTGATGGCGCGGCCGAGGTCCTTCTTCCCGGCTTCCAGCCGATGCTCGGCATCGCGCACCCGTTCGAACGTTTCCGGCACGTATTCACCGGCGATACGGCGCGCGTCCGAGCGCAGGGCGGCCATGTCGAGGCGCGCGCCCTGTGGCGCCGCCTGCGCGGATTGCGCTTCGTGCGCTTCCTGCACGCTTGGCGCGGCTGGCGGCGGCGCCGGCAGCGGCGCGTCCTGCCGCAGGCTTGCGCTGCGCTTGCGGGCTGCGCGCTGTGGCGCCGGTGCCGGCGCTTGGGCCGGCGCCGGCCTGGCGGCGGCCGGGATATGCACGTATGCGATGTAATCGGCCGGCGCCGTATCGTTCCTGACCGTCGGCATGCCGGCGTAGCGGAGCAGCACGGCGAAGAAAACCAGGTGCGCCAGGATGATGAGCGCGCCCGGAACGGCGCGCAGCCGCCGCTCTCGCCTCATCCGCCCTGACCGATGCGGCTCGCCAGCAGTTCCGGCCGGTCGAGATACAAGAGGACATAACGCGGTGCGGCCCGGCGCACCTGCCAGTGCAGCAGCGTCACGCCGGCGTCCGGCTTCATGACCAGTGTGCAATTGGGCTTGTCGAAGGGCGTTACCGTGATCGTGTCGGCAGGGTGGATGCCGTGGCGCCGGCGCCAGCGTTCGGGCGCCTCGCTCACCGCATCGACGCGCTCGATGCTGGACAGTGGAATGCTGCCCTGGGTGCGCACGCCGATGCGCAGGTGCAGGACGTCGTCCGCCAGTACATGACTGCCGTCGGCGACGTGCCAGCGGTCGCCCAGCACCCAGGCGAGCGTGTATACCGCGCCGATGCCGCCGACCACATGGATGAGCATGCGCGTATCCGGATCGTCGACGAACAGGTAGAGGATGCCGAAGTCGATCGGCAGCTCGAGAAATACCGCGACCATCGCGCAGCCGATCGCGGTGCCGTAGGCGCCGCGCTGCAGATAGGTCAGCGCCGTGCCTTCCGGCCGCGCCAGCGGCTTGCGGCGGCGCAGCCATTGCAGGAAGCCGACCCACATCAGGCGGTCGAGCCTGGCCATGCCGATCAATTCCGGCGGCAGCAGGGCAAGGATGCGGCCACGCCAGTCGGTGGCGCCGCGCAGGCGCTGCAGCGCATCGGGCAGGTGGGCGAAATCTTTGGCGGCCAGCAGGAGCAGGGGTAGTGCGATGGCGAGCGTGCGCAGTGCGGACCCCATCTCTTTCGGTGCCGCCAGGCGCACCAGCACCAGGATGAAGAAGCCGAGATAGGCGTAGCCGGCAAGCTGCAACCAGGATGTGCGGCGCAGCTCGAACGCTGCGGATTGGAAGCTGTGTGCGGCAAGCATGCGTTTTTCGCTTTGTTGTGATCCCTACGATTACAACACGCGTGCGCTGTCCGCTCAATGTGCGCCGCATAAAGCGCTTACCGCAGCCGGGTTGGAGAAGTTCCGCAGCCTCTGCTGTCCTGTCGTGGCGCTTGCGCCAGCACAAAGTGCGCGCTAAAAGCGCACTCGACAATGGACTTTTGCAAGGAGCTCCCATGTCGAACGATCACCTCCCGGACGATGCCACCCGCCTCACCGCCGCGAGCCTGCGCGCGCATTTTACGGGTTACCCGACGCTGGTCGGCTGGATTGGCCGCTATGCCCTGCTGGTGCTGCTGCTCGGCGGTGGCGTGGTCATGGGCAGCCTGCTCGGGCCGGTGCTGTACGCGCTCCTGAACTGAGCCGCTGCGGCGGGCGGAAACGACAAGGGCCGGGAATCCTTGCGGATTCCCGGCCCTTGCTACCTCAGCGGAGAAATCCGCTGGCGGTGGATGCGATTACTGCAGCTTGATTTCGACGTCGACGCCAGCCGGCAGGTCCAGCTTCATCAGTGCGTCAACGGTCTTGTCGGTCGGATCAACGATGTCCATCAGACGCTGGTGGGTGCGGATTTCGAACTGGTCGCGCGAGGTCTTGTTGACGTGCGGCGAACGCAGGACGTCGAAACGCTGGATGCGGGTCGGCAGCGGGACCGGGCCCTTGACCACTGCGCCGGTGCGCTTGGCGGTGTCGACGATTTCCAGGGCGGACTGGTCGATCAGCTTGTAGTCGAACGCTTTCAGGCGGATGCGGATTTTCTGGTTCGGAGCGGACATGCTATTTCCTTTAAAAGAACGTTCCGGCTTGGGGCCGGCAATGTGTGAAAGGTGCTTCGGTACTGCTCAAGAGGCGGGAGTATATCACCGTTCCCTCTCATAAAGATGGGGACAGACCGAAAAGTCTGTCCCCACCTGTTGTGCCGACGGGACACGCGCCCCGTCGACGGATCTCGCTAACCGAAATTAGGCGATGATCTTGGCAACCACGCCGGCGCCGACGGTACGGCCGCCTTCGCGGATTGCGAAGCGCAGACCTTCTTCCATCGCGATCGGAGCGATCAGCTTGACGGTGATCGACACGTT
>NZ_JBKBOV010000047.1:0-40825 GCF_046293535.1 Massilia sp.
GCGTCGTGTAGCCGCCTTTGCCATCGAGGTATTGCTGCACTATCGAGAGCTTGAAGCGCTCATCGTACTTCGTCATGAAAAAACCCCAAAAGTTGGTGTCCAACTTTTGGGGTTCAGTTCACGTCCCTCATCGGGATGCCGGCTTTTTCTTTGGCAGCCAGGCTGTTACCACCCGATGTCGCGCAGCAGCGGGAAGGTCAGGTCGCGCGGCGGCTTGACCACGTGCAGCAGGTCGGCATTGATCGACGGCTCCATCAGCTGGTTGGGCTTGGCTTCGGTGGTGTAGTGCGATACCGAGGAGCCGGGCTGGTTGATGCTGGGGCTGTACATCAGGATGCGCCGTTGCCGGTCGGTGCCGGCCAGCCGGGTCGGGTCGAGGCCGAAGGTGGCGATGACGCCCGACATCGTGCGCGAACGCTGCTGCAGCGCCGCCTTGATGGCAGCCCCGTCGGACAGGGTAATGCGCAGCGACGGGATCCGGATGCTCGGATCCGAGCCGCTCAGGCCGATGACGTCACCAGGAACATTGTCGACCACCAGCATGCCGATGGCGCCGGCCGCCTGGACGTTGCGCGCCTTGGTGACGAAATCGCAGCTGCCGCGGTCGACCAGGGCGATGTTGTTGCGCACGGCCAGGGCATTGGTGAAGCTGAGCGGCGTGCAGGCCAGTCCGCTGCCGTTCGGCTGGTCGACCACCGGCATCAGCTGGCCGCTCACGCCGCGTGCGCCCACCGGCGGGCCGAAGGACGCGTCGCCGACGTAGTAGTCGCCCCTCGCGGCCCCGGCGTTCGCGCCTCCGATGTTCAGGTTGGTGCGCGGCGCCAGCACGCGCGGCACCGCGGCGGTGACGTTCGGACCGTTCCAGGACAGGCCGCGCCAGCTGATGGCGGAGATGCGGCGCTGCTCGTCGGTCATGGCCACCCAGGGCATGTTGTTGCGGTTGTTCACCAGGAAGTAGTCCCAGATCGAAGGGATGCCGAAGAATTGTTCGCCGGTTCCGTCGTCGGTGAAGGTCTGGAAGCCGAGCCCGTGCGCCATCTCGTGCAGCAAGACCGTGACCAGGTCGATCTGGCCGCCCGCGCGCCGGTCCAGGCCCAGGTAGAAGGGCGAGCCCGGCAGGCAATCGGGGAACAGGCCGAGACGCGAATTGAAGCGCGCGATGATGTGCGGGTCGGTCGGCGCGGTCAGGTCTTCGCCGGCCAGCTTGCTGGCCAGCGCCGTCGGATACCAGGTGTTCGCGCGCGGCGCGTTCGGGAAATCGGTCCAGATCTCGTAGGCGCCGGCGGAACCGAGCACGGCGCCGGTCGCCGTGCAGGAGAGCGGCACGAAGGCCGCGCCGACGCGGATCGTCACGTTGCTGTCGAGCGTGGCGCCCCAGATGCTTGCTGCGCGCTGGAAGGCGATCAGGCGCTGGGCGCCCAGCGTGGTGCCGGTGTTGCCGCCGACCGGCGCGGCCGGCGTCGGGTCGTTGAAGCCTTCGCCCGGCGCGTTCAGGTTGACGATGACGATGGTGGCGGCCGCTTGCGCGGCGCCGGCGGCGCCGAGCGCGGCGGCGAAAGCGGCAGCCGAGCATGCCAGGGTGACGGCGAGGCTGCGCAGCAGCCCGGTGAAGGTGGTGGCTTTCATTGGCGTTGCTCCTCTGGCTGTGGGGCGCCGTGCTGGTGCGCGCCCTTGAGCGCATGGTCGGCGGCATGGGCGCCGTGCACGCATTGCTCCTCGAGCTTGCCGTCCGCGCCGCGGGTGACGACCGAATACACCATGCCGCGCTCGCCGAGCTGGACCGAGCGGCGCCCCCCGGGGCCGGTGACCATCTTCGGCGCAGGTGCGGCCGCGCCCGCCGCCGAGGTGTTGGTGCGCGGATGCAGGGCGCGCGCCTCGTCCGCGGTGGGAGCGCGCAGTTCGCCGGTGTCGGCGTCGCGCACGACCACCATGCCCTGCTGGGCCGGGGCCGGCTGCGCGTCGGCCTGCTGGGCGAGCGCGGGGAAGGCAAGCGCGGCCAGGGGCAGGAAGACCATCGATGTAGGATTGAACATGGCATTCTCCTCAAACGGTAGGGGGCGCCTGGTTGATGGATACCGGCAGCGCCCGCCTGCGCAGGCGCCGGGCATGCGCCCCGACCGCGCCCAGGCCCGCCAGCAACATCAGGTAGGTCGACGGCTCCGGTACGGCGGTAACCACCTTGACGGTATCGAGCCCGATGTAGGAAAGCGCTTCGGCATTACCGAAATAGCGGAAAGCGAAGCGTCCTTCTCCTTGGACATCGAGGCTCGTCGTCCATTGCGCCCATTGCGTGGGAAAACTGTTTTCGCCGCCGATGGCCAGCAGCAGGGTGTCGAAGCCATCGGCGCTGGTGTTGCTGCCGTAGCTGAAACGCACCTCGAGCTGGTCGAAGAAGCCGGGCTCGGGGGCGCGGTTGGTGAAGAAGGAGAGGGTGGTCAGCCCGTTCAGCGAGAGGGTCGGGGTGATCAGCCAGTTGTCCACCAGGCCGCTGCCGTTGGCGGCGCTCAGGTAGTTGACCCCGGCGTAGGAGCCGGATGCGCCGGACTGTGCCGGGAAAATGCTGGAATTGCCCTGGAACCATCCGTTGCCGGGCGGCGTGCTGCGGTTGATCTGCGCCCAGTCGGACAGCCCGGCCACGCTGCCGAAGCCTTCGTCGAGGACGACGACGCCGGCCGCATGGCCGGGTAGCGGCGCCCACGTGGTCGCCGCAAGGAGCGCCGCGCCGGCAAGTGAGGTAAGTCGTTTCATGATTCCCCTTTCGTACTGAGCCAGAAAGAAAATGGTGGTCCGCTCGCGCTGGCTGACGGCGAGGCCATATTGTCTTTATGGTATGAGCAGGCTGATAAGCAAACTTGATGTTCATTCAATGCATGGCGGCGCGAGACCGGCCTGCCTCAAGCGCGGGAAGGGAACTAAATCGTGGAAAAGAACACGGCCTCCGCGAAGGAGGCCGTGTCGACTGCAGGGGAGGGAGGAAGATGGGCCTAGCTGCGCTGGCGCGCCAGGAAACTGCGCAGCCTCAGCTTGCCGACGATGCCGATCGGGAAGAAATAGATCGACAGAATGAACAGCACACCCAGCCACAGCATCCAGCGGTCCGGATGCAGCAGCGCCGCCAGCATCGGCACGCCGGCCAGCGCCTCCGAGCCCGCGCCCATCAGCCCTTGCAGGTAGTTCTGCGCGAGGATGAACAGCGTGGCGCCCACCACCGCGCCGTACATCGTGCCCATGCCGCCGATGACGACGATCAGGAGGATGTCGGTCATCACCTTGAAGCCGAGCGAGGTGTCCGGGCCCACGTAGCGCAGCCACAGGGCCATCAGCGCGCCGGCCAGCGCCGCCACCAGCGCCGCCAGGCAGTTGGCCCAGATGCGGTAGGTCATGGTGCGGTAGCCCAGCGCCTCGGCGCGGAACTCGTTCTCGCGGATCGCCTGCAGCACCCGGCCGAAGGGCGAATTCACCAGGCGCAGCAGGAACAGGAACAGCAGCAGCGACCCGAAGAACACCAGGTAATAGGTGAGCAGCTTGCCGTCGATCGCGCGCCCGAACACTTCGTTCTCCATCAGCGTGAAGCCGGGCGTGAGCACCTCGGGCACGCTGAAGGTGATGCCGTCCTCGCCGCCGGTCAGGTCGGACAGCTGCGAGGCCAGCACCGCGAACGAGGATGCGACGGCCAGCGTGATCATGGCGTAGAAGATGGCGCGCACGCGCAGGGCGAACAGGCCCACCACCAGGGCCAGCGCCAGCGCCACCAGCAGGGCGATGGCGAGGCCGCCGATGGCCGCGCTCCAGGTGGGCTCGTCGACGCGCGCCAGGCCGATGCCGATGCCGTAGGCGCCGATGCCGTAGAACATGGTGTGGGCGAAGGAAACGATGCCCGTGTAGCCCAGCAGCAGGTCGTAGGAGGCCACCAGCACGATGTAGATGCAGATCGTGGCGGCGGTGTTGAGCGGGCGTGCGCCCGTGGTCAGGAAGGGCGCGAAGGCCAGTCCCAGCAGGATCAGGAGCAGCACGGCGGAGAGCAGACGGCTGCGCGGCATGTCGGCGGATAAAAGTTGGTGCAGCATGTTCATCAACCCCGCATCTTCGAGTACAGGCCGGCCGGACGCCACAGCAGGATCGCGATCATCAGGACGATGTTCGAGACCAGCGCGAACTTCGGCGCCAGGAAACCGGCATAGTTGGTCACCAGGGCCATGAGCAAGGCGCCGATGAAGCAGCCGCCCACGGAACCGAGGCCGCCGATGATGATGACGATGAAGATCAGGACCATCATCTCGCCGCCCATCGCGGCGGTCAGGGTTTCCTTGTACAGGCCCCACAGCACGCCGCCCATGCCGGCCAGCGCCGAACCCGCCGCGAACACGATGACGAACAGGCGCTTGATGCGGTAGCCTAGGCTTTCCACCATCTCGCCGTTCTCGACCCCGGCGCGGATCAGGAGGCCGATCTTGCTGCGGTTCAGGGTCAGGAACATGCCGATGAAGACCACCAGGCCGATCACCACCGCCACCAGGCGGTATTTCTCGATCGCCGCGTCGCCCAGGAAGATGGCGCCGCGCAGCGCGGTCGGCAGCGGCAGGGCGATGGTCTCGGCGCCCCAGATCACATGGATCAGCTGCTCGGCCACGATCATGCCGCCCATCGTGATGAGGATCTGCTTCAGGTGCTGGCCATAGACCGGCATGATGATCACGCGTTCGAAGGCCCAGCCCAGCAGCCCGGTGACCACCATCGCCACCGTGATGGCCAGCGCCAGCACGCCGAGGTTGATCAGGAGCGAGTCCATCTCGAGCCAGCCCTGCATCGGCAGCAGTACCATGGTGGCGGCAAAGGCGCCGACCGACACGAAGGCGCCGTGGCCGAAGTTCAGCACGCTCATCAGGCCGAACACGAGGGTCAGGCCGCTTGCCATGATGAAGATCATCATGCCCATCGCCAGGCCGGCGACGGTGAGGGTGACCCAGGTGGGGAAGCTGCCGACCAGGGGCAGCATGGCCAGCATCAGCACAGGCACCAAGAGCAGCGGCGCGATGTCGCGCGGCGCGCTGGGCAGGGGCGTATCCTTGCTGGCAATGGGAAGGGTTGCACTCATGGTGATTCCTATTGATGTGAATCCAAAGACAGGCCGAGCAGGCGCTGTTGCAGCTCCTCGTCGCCGGCAAGCGCGGCCATCGAACCGTCATGCACGACGCGGCCGTCGTCCATCACGCCGACCGTGTCGCCCAGCGAACGCACGAAGTTGAAGTTCTGCTCGACCAGCAGGATGCTGGTGCTGGTGTCCTTCAGCTCGCGGAAGGCCGCCATCAGGCTCTGGATGATGCTTGGCGCCAGCCCCTTGGTCGGCTCGTCGACCAGCAGGAGCTTGCGCGGCTCGACGATCGCGCGGGCGATCGCCACCATCTGTTTCTGGCCGCCCGAGAGGTTCCCCGCCGGGTAGTTCCAGAATTTTTTCAGGGCCGGGAAGAAGCCGCAGATCCAGTCCACGCGGGCCTCGTCCAGTGGACCGTTGCGCGCGGCCAGATACAGGTTCTCGCGCACCGTCAGGTCCGAGAACACGGCCATGCTTTCCGGGACATAGGCGATCCCGAGACGGGCGATGTCGGGCGTGGCCATCTTCGTGATGTCGCGGCCCTCGAAAGTGATCGCGCCGGCGCTGGCCTTCCACAGACCCATGATGGTGCGCAGGGTGGTGGTCTTGCCGGCGCCGTTGCGGCCCAGCAGGATCGACAGGCCGCCGCGCGGGACCACCAGGTCGACGCCCTGCAGGATGTGGTACTGGCCGATGTGGGTGTGCACGCCGCTCAGTGTGAGCAAGGGTTCTGTAGTTTTCATGGTGTCGTTGAACGCGCGGACGGGAGACCGTGATTCGGTCCACTGGACCGGATCACCCCTACGCATGTGCTGCGCTGTTTGCAGATTCGGGTGTTCCAAGATAGGCTTCCTGTACGATCTTCGATTGCATGACATCAAGCGGCTTGCCGTCCGCCACCAGGGTGCCGTTGTGCAGCACGATGATGCGGTCGGCCAGGGCGCGCACCACGTCCATCTTGTGCTCGACCAGCAGCACGGTCTTGTTGCGCTCCTGCTTCACGGCATGGATCAGGTCGAGCACCACCGGCACTTCGTCCACGCTCATGCCGGCGGTGGGTTCGTCGAACATCATGATGCTCGGCTCCAGCGCCAGCAGGATCGCCACTTCCAGCTTGCGCTGGTCGCCGTGCGAGAGCGTCGCCACGTAGGCGTCGCGGCGCTTGACCAGGCCCACGCGCTCCAGGTAGTGCTCGGCGCGCGCGATCAGTTCCCGGTGGCTCGACCAGATCGACAGGAAGTTCAGGCCCACGCCGGCGCGGCTCTGCACCGCCAGGCGCACGTTTTCGGCCACCGTCAGGTTGGGGAACAGGTTGGTGAGCTGGAAGGCGCGGCCTACACCCAGGCGGGTGCGTTTGGCGGCGCCCGCGCGGGTGATGTCCTGGCCATTGACGAACACGCTGCCCGAGGTGGCGGGCAGCTGGCCCGACACCAGGTTGAAGTAGGTGGTCTTGCCGGCGCCGTTGGGGCCGACGATCACCGTCAGGGTGCCGGGGTGGAAGTCCGCCGTCACCGCGTTCACCGCGACGTGGCCGCCGAAGCGGATCGTCAGGTCGCGGGTCGACAGGGACGGCTGGACCGTGCTCTGGGATGCTGGAACGCCCATGTCAGCGCTTGTTCCGCACCGGCAGCGGCAGTTCGGATGCCGGGATTTCGCGCACCAGTTCCAGCAGGTCCCACTCGTGCTTCTGGTCCTTCTTGATGCGGAAGTGGTACATCGGCTGGATCGCCTGGTGGTCTTCCTTGCGGAAGCTCATCCGGCCTTTCGGGGTGTCGAACGACAGGCCTTCCATCGCCGCCACCATCTCGTCGCCGTTCTTCGCGTTCGGGGCCTTCGACAGCGCCGCGTACACGGCGCCCGCGGCGGCCATCCCGCCGGCGGTGAACATATCCGGCGGCATCTTGAAGCGCTTGGTGTGCTCCGCCACCAGCCAGTCGTTCATCTTGTTCTTCGGGAAGCCGTAGTAGTAGTTGATGGTGCCTTCGGTGCCGGCGAAATTCTTCCAGGTTTTCATGACGGGCAGGATGTTGCCGCCCGGGGCCAGCACGATGCCGAAGCGTTCCGGCTTCATGTCGGCGATCTTGTTCAACGGGTTCGGGCCCGCCCAGACGATCTGCAGCACGCGCGGCTGCGGCTTGTCCTTGAGCTTGTCGAACAGGCGCTGGGCCGGCGCGGTGAAGTCGGTGGCGGTGGCCGGCGCGTACTCCTCGTGCACCACCACGCCCTTGCTGCCGGTGGTCTTGAGCGCCTCCTTGGCCGCTTCGATGGCGTCGCGCCCGAACGCGTAGTCCTGCGCCAGGAAACCGACGCTGCCGCTCTTGAAGGTGCTGGCGGCGGCCATCGCATCCTGCATCGAGCTGCGCGCGGTGCGGAAGATGTACTTGTTCCACTTTTCCTGGGTGATCGCGTCGGCCACGGCCGGTTCGACGATCAGCACCTTCTTGTATTCCTTCGCGACCGGCAGCATGGCGATGGCCGAGCCGGAGGAGGTGGTGCCGACCGCGAGGTCGACCTTGTCGTCGCCGTAGGCCTCGGCCAGCAGGGTGCGGCCCAGCGACGGGTTGGACTGGTCGTCCTTGACGATGACCTTGATCTTCCTGCCGTTGATCTGCATGGTGCCGCCGGTGAGGTATTCGAGGCCCATCATGAAGCCGGTCTCGGTTTCCTTGGCGTAGGCTTCCAGCGGGCCGGTCTTGCCGGCGATGAGGGCGATCTTCAGGTCTTTGCCCTGGGCATGCACGGCGGGGGCGGCGCTGGCGGCGAACGCCGCCACGATGGCGACGCTCAGGGGTTTGATCAGGTGGTGCATGTCGGTCTCCTTGTGATTCTTACGGTAGCTTGGCCAGGAAGGCGCGGATCGCCTCCAGCGCTTCCGGCTCGGTGAGCATGGGCGCATGGCCGACGTTCGGCACTTCCGCGTACTGCAGTTCCGGCGCGGCCTTGCGCATCCAGTCGGCCTGTTCCTGCTCGACCAGGTCGGACAGCGCGCCGCGCACCAGCAGGGTAGGGCGGCGCCGCGCCAGCCGGCGGAAGGCCATGCGCGCGGCCAGCGAGGTCGGGCGCAGTTTGCCCGTCTGTATCGCATTCGCGATATTCGGATCGTAACGCAGCGCCAGCCGTCCGTCATCCTTCTGTTCGAAGGCGCGGCGCGCCCACTTGCCCCATTCCTCGCTCGAATTGGCGGGGAAGGCGCAGGCGTTGATGTCGCGCAGGTAGTCGGCGGCGGCGTCCCAGGATGCGACGGAATTGCAGCGGCCCGCGTAGCCGGCGATGCGCTGCAGGCCGCGCACCGACAGCACCGGGCCGACGTCGTTGAGGATGGCGGCGGCGATCAGGTCGAGGCGCCGCGCCGCCACCGTCATGGTGATCAGGCCGCCCATCGAGGTGCCGACGAAAATGGCGCGCGACAGGCCCAGTTCTTCCGCCAGCCTGACGATGTCGCCGGCATAGACCGCCGGGTTGTAATTGTCCGGATTCGGGTCGTGGGCAGAATGGCCGCGGCCGCGCACGTCGACCGCGATCACGCGCCGACCCATGGCGGACAGCTCGGGTGCGAGTTCGTCGAAGTCGGCGGAATTGCGTGTCAGGCCGTGGATGCAGATCACCGGCAGCAGCGCGCTCACGCCGGCATCCGGGCTGCTGGCCGGATAATCGCGCGCGTACAGCGCCAGCCCGTCGCTGCTGGTGTAGCTGATTGGTGTGTAGATAGACACGCTGGCTTGTATCCTGTGAGTCGTTCGGGTCGGTTAGCGTTGGTTCGGGCGGCAAGCTTCCCGGCCGGCGCCTGTCGAGGCGCCGGCCTGGGGTGCCGCCGGGGTGCTTCCGTGGGAGGGCTTAGAAGCGGTACTCGAGCGTTGCCGAGACCTGGCGCGGGTTGCCGTAGAACGCGGTCAGGGTGCCTTCGTTGCCCAGGGTCGGGAACAGGTAGCCGCCGGTCTTGTAGTGCTTGTCGCTCAGGTTCTTGCCGTGCAGGCCGACGCGGACCTTGCCGTCGGTGCGGGTCCAGACGATGGAGGCGTCATACAGCTTGTACGATTCCTGGTCCAGCAGCGAGGCGGTCTCGAACTGGGCGGTGGCGCCCTTGTACGACGCGCTGCCGATCAGCGACAGCTTGCCGCCGTAGCCTGCCATCGGCATCGGGATGTCGTAGTTGAAGCGCAGGTTGGCCGAGTTCTTCGGGGTGTTCTGGAAGGTGCGCTGGCTCGCCACGTTCACGCCGGCCGCGATGTATTCCTTGTACTCGGCGTCGATGTAGCTGTACATGCCCGCGATCATGAAGTTCGGGGTGAGGTTGGCCACCGCTTCCAGTTCCGCGCCCTTGATCTTGGCCTTGCCCGCGTTGGTGGTCACGCCGGCGAAGCTGTCGTCCTTGCCGTCGCCGTTGGTGTCGATCGCCACCGAACCCGGGATCTGCACGTCCTGGTAGTCGCTGTAGAACACCGCGGCGTTGGTGGTGATGCGGCCGCCGTTGAAGGCCGACTTCAGGCCCAGCTCATAGGTCTCGATGGTTTCCGGCTCGTAGCCGCGCTGCGCCACCGCGATCGGAATGCGGGTGCCGACCACGTTCAGGCGCGGTTCGAAGCCGCCGCCCTTGAAGCCTTCGGAGTAGGACGCGTAGACGTTGTGGTCCTGGTTCAGCTTGTAGTTGAGGGCCACGCGCGGGGTGAATTTCTTGTCTTCGCGCTTCAGGACGCCGCCACGCAGGTCGGTGTCGGTGCGGAACAGGATGGCGCCGGCATTGCCCAGGGCCGGCGAGCCGTTCAGGCCCAGGTAAATCTGGCGCAGCACTTCGGCTTCACGCTTGTCGACGGTGTAGCGGCCGCCCAGCGAGACGCTGAAGGCCTCGGTGACGTTGTAGCTGCCGTCGGCGTAAATGGCCCAGGCCTTGGTGTCGATGTCGCCCATCGTGTAGGTCGACGTCGGGACGGCGCCGCCCAGGATGGTGTCGAAGTGGTTGAAGGCGTTGGCATCGATGTAGTAGATGCCGGCCACGCCCTGCAGACGGTCGCCGTTGTAAGTGAGGTTGAACTCCTGGCTGAACTGTTTGTTGGTGTACAGGGCCGGGACTTCCATGTCGACCACCGCCAGCGAGTCGAAGTCGATCGGCGCATAGGACTTGTCCTTGCGCGAGGCCGTGATCGATTTGAAGGTCCACTCGTTGTTGAAGGTGTATTCGACGGTGGCCGACACGCCGTGCGCCTTGACTTCCTGGTCGTGGCCGAGCGCCTTCATCAGGTTCGCGCGGGTGTCGAAGACGTTGGAGAGGATCGGGGCGCCGCTGGTGCGGCCGACGATCAGGCGGTGGCCGTTCTTCGGGCTGGAGTCGTCCTGGGTGACGTCGCCGGCGATGCGGATGAACAGGTCCTGGTTTGGGGTGAATTCGGCCGACAGGCGGGCGGCCGTCACATCCTTGTCGTAGTTCTCGCCGCCGGTGGTCAGGTTCTTGCCGAAGCCGTCGCGCTTGAAGCGGGCGAAGGTGCCGCCGATGCGCGCGGTGTCCGAGATCGGGGTGCTGGCGGTGGCGACGACTTCCTTCTGGCCGTACTGGCCGACGGTGGCGCGCAGGCGCGCGTCGGTCTGCGGCGCCAGCTTGCGGGTGACGTACTTGACGGCGCCGCCGATGGTGTTGCGGCCGTACAGCGTGCCCTGTGGGCCGCGCAGCACTTCGATGCGTTCGACGTCGTAGATGTCGGCCACGGCCGCTTGCGGCCTGGCCAGGTAGATGTCGTCGATGTAGATGCCGACGCCGGACTCGAAGCCGGCCAGCGGGTCGGCCTGGCCGACGCCGCGGATGAAGGCGGTCAGGGTCGAGTTGGTGGCGCGCGAGGCTTTCAGGGTGGTGTTCGGCAGGGCGGTGGCGAGGGCGGTGATGTCCGGCGTCGCTACCTTGGAGAGCTGGTCGGCGCTGAAGGCGGTGACCGAGACCGGCACGTCCTGCAGGGTTTCCTCGCGGCGGCGGGCGGTCACGACCACCTTGTTGACGCCGCCTTCTTCGGCACTGGCGACCGGCGGGGCGGTGGTGGCTTCCTGGGCGTAGGCCACGTTGCCGCCCGAGAGGACGAGCAGGGCGACGGCCGATTGGATGGCGGGGTTCAGCAGCTTCAGTTTGTTCTTGGTCAGACGCATTAATGTCTCCTAATTTTTGATAGCGGCATGCGTTCAGGTTTTCGCATGGTCAGCAGTGTGCCTTGCTCCGGTTTGGTTCGATAGTCAACAATCGCCCACCCCTTTGTGCAAAAATGCACAGCCCGCCGCACCAGGCTCGTGCGCGTGCCGACGAGGGAGAAATCGGGCGGCGCACCGTTTGTGCGCTGCCGCATGACAAAAGCTCCAAATGATTGCAGGGGGAATGTGCACTAGTGCACAATATGCTTATTGATATCGAACAACGGGCCCGATGAATACGCTGCCTGAATGGACCGACCTGCGTTTCTTCCTCGAGCTGGCGCGCGCCGGCACCCTGTCGGGCGCCTCGCGCCGGCTGGACGTGGAGCACACGACCGTGGCGCGCCGCATCGACCGGCTCGAGGCCCAGCTCGGCTCGACCCTGTTCGACCGATCGCGCGAAGGCTACGAGCTGACCGAGGTCGGGCGCGCGCTGCTGCCGCATGCCGAGGCGATGGAAGGCGCGGCGCTGGCCGCGGCCGAACAGATCGGCGGGGCCGAGGTGGCGGCGCACGGCGTGGTGCGGCTCGGCGTGCCGGAGGTGTTCGGGGTGCGGGTGGTGGCGCCGCTGCTGGCCAGGCTGCTGGAGCAGCATCCCGACCTGTCGATCGACCTGCTGGCGCTGCCTAGCTTCGCCAACCTGGCCAACCGCGAGGCCGACCTCGGCGTCACGATGGACGCGCCGACCACCGGCCGCTACATGGTCACGCGCCTGGCTTCCTTCCACTTCTACCTGTATGCGTCACCGGGCTACCTGGCCAGGCATGCGCCGATCCGCACCCAGGCCGACCTGGCCGGCCACGACTTCGTCGACTACGTGCAGGACCGGCTGGCCAGCCGCGAACTGTCGTACCTGAACGAGCTGGGTTTCACGCCGCGGCGGCGCATGTGCTGCTCGGGCATGACGGCGCAGCTGGAAGCCGCGTCGCTCGGCATGGGCCTGATGATGGCGCCGCCCTATGCGGTGCCCGACAACGGCCGCCTGGTGCGGGTGCTGCCGGATTTCCACGCCGAGCGCGCATTCTGGCTGGCGGCCCCGACCGACCTGTACCGCCTGCGCCGGGTGAAGGTGGTGTGGAACCTGCTGCGCGAATGCGCGGAGAACCATCCGGACCTGTTCGTGGCCGATGGATGCGGGCTTGTCGGCGGCGTGAACGCGACATGAACCCTTCCTGGGCACGCGAGGATGTCGAGGTGACTGAGCCGATGAACACCATGATCCGGCACTTCCAGCCGGCCGACCGCGAGGCCGTCAATGCCGTGGCCTGCGCCGCCTTCGCCCAGTACCGGCACGCCTACCAGGACTGGCCCACGTTCAATGAGCGCCTTGCGCGCATGGCCGACCTGGCAGGCCAGGCCGACCTGATGGTGGCCGAATCGGCAGGGCAGGTGCTCGGGGCGGTGGTGCACGTCGGCCCGGGCAAGCCGAGGAGTGCGGTCTTTCCCGAGGATTGGTCGGTGATCCGGATGCTGGTGGTCGCGCCCGCCCATCGTGGCCGGGGCGTCGGGCAGCAGCTGGTCGCGGCCTGCCTGCGCTGTGCGCTGCGCGACCGGTCCCCTGCGGTCGGCCTGCATACCAGTCCCATCATGACGACGGCGCTGCGCCTGTACCTCCACCTGGGCTTCACGCGCGACCGCGCGCTCGACCCGATCCACGGCGTGCCCTACGCCCGCTACGTGCTGCCGGCAGGGGGTGTGCAGGCAGCGCTCGGCCGGCTCGCCGGCCAGGCCCCGGGCTAGACGCCGCTCGCGCCATGCAGGAGGCCGCGCACGAAGCCCTCGATGCCGGCGCCGAACCACAGGCACAGCGCGGCGCCCAGCAGCAGGTCGCGGTTGCTCTTGCGGTAGCCGAGGACGAGGAGGACCAGGCCGGTGAATTCGAGAAGGTAAGCGAGGATTTCGGTCATGTCGGCGCTGCGGCAGCTAGTTGAAAGGACGCGATTCTAGCGGGTCGCAACTGGCCGAAGAGGCACACATTTCCACGCGCGACAAGCGTGCGTCAGGCGGTGAGTCCATTGCGCTCGAGGGTGCGAGCGAGATCGGCGTGAAAGGCCGAGAAGTCCAGCGCCTTCTCCACGAAACCGCAGGCCCCGAGCATGCGGGTGCGCACCTGGTCCGAACCGCTGCGCGAACTCGACAGGACAATGATGGGGATGTCGGACAGGAAGGGTTTCGAGGAGAGTTCCTTCAGCACTTCGAAGCCATCCACCTTGGGCAGGGCCAGGTCCAGCAGGATGACGTCGAAGTCGCGGGTTTCGTCCAGTGTGCTCAAGGCCTGTTCGCCATCGGATACCACCGTCACCTGATAGGCGCTGTCGCAACGCTGCAGCGCGCGCTGCGTCAATTCCGCGTCCAGCGGCAGGTCATCTACGATCAGAACTTTCATCAGCCGATAGTACCCCGAATCGGGGGAGTGTGTCGAAAGTTCACATTTTCCCGCCCGTCCGCCGTTCAGCGGCCGGGCCGGAACGGATTGCGCTCGTTCAGTTCGTCCATGTAGTCGTCGATCCCGCCTTTTTCACGCTCCAGGAAACGCTCGATCGCATCGGCGAACGCGGGATGCGCCAGCCGGTGCGCCGACCAGGTGCGGGTCGGCAGGAAGCCGCGCGCCATCTTGTGCTCGCCCTGGGCGCCGCCCTCGAAAGCCCCGATGCCTTGTTCGATGCAGAACTCGAGCGGCTGGTAATAGGCCGCCTCGAAATGCAGGCAGGGCACGTGCTCCAGTTCTCCCCAGTAGCGCCCGAACAGCGTGGTCTCGTTGTGGATCACCAGCGAAGCCGCGATGTCCCGCCCCGCGCGCGCGGCGATGACGAGCAGGATGTTGTCGGGCATCGTGTCTCCGATGCGCCGGAAGAAGTCCAGGTTCAGGTAGGGCGTCGAATAGTGGGCCTGGTAGGTGTGGCGGTAGCAGCGGTTGAACAGCACCCAGTCCGCGTCGGTCGCGTCGACCCCGCGCACGCGCCGCAGCGTGACGCCCGCCTCGCGCACTTTTCGCCGCTCGGCGCGGATGTTCTTGCGCTTCTTCTGTTCGAGCGTCGCCAGGAATTCCTCGAAGTCCTTGTAACCCTGGTTCAGCCAGTGGAACTGCACGCCGCTGCGCAGCATGAAGCCGGCATCCTGCAGCCGGCGCGCCTGTTCCTCGGGCGGGAACAGCACGTGGGTCGAGGAGACATCGAGCGCGCCCTGCGCGGCCACCAGCACGTCGACCAGCGCGGCCCGGGCCGCATCGCTGACCGCCAGCAGGCGCGGCCCGGCCACCGGCGTGAACGGAATCGCCGACAGGAGCTTCGGATAGTACTCGACCCCATGCCGGTGGTAGGCGTCGGCCCAGGCCCAGTCGAACACGTACTCGCCGTAGGAATGGCCCTTGACGTAGAGGGGCAGGGCGGCGGCCAGCTTCTTGCCGTCGTACAGGACGATGTACTGGGGCTGCCAGCCGGCCTCGGGCGCCGCGCTGCCCGATTCGTGCAGCGCGTGCAGGAAGGCGTAGGACAGGAAAGGATTCGGATCTTCCTGCGCCCGCACCAGGCAATCCCAGGGCGCCTGGCCGATCTCGGACAGAGAAGAAACGATATGCGTGCGATAATTCAAAATGACATCCCTAACGAATTGATGAGCGACGACTTTGCGAAAGTCTCACCAATGAACAAGCAATTTTTCAATCTCTACACGCACCACTTCGCCCGCGTCGCGGTGGCCATCCCGCGCTGCCGCATCGCCGATCCGGCCTTCAACGTCGAGCAGACCTTGACGCTTGCCCGCCAGGCCGCCGACGAAGGTGCCGTGCTGGCGGCCTTCCCCGAACTGGGTCTGTCCGCCTACAGTTGCGACGACCTGTTCCACCAGCGCGCGCTGCTCGACGCTTGCCTCGAGGGCCTGGCGAAGATCATCGAAGCCTCGAGGGCCCTGCCGGTGACGCTGGTGGTCGGCCTGCCCCTGAAGGTCAACCATCAGCTCTTCAATTGCGCCGCCGTCGTCGCCGGCGGCCGGGTGCTGGGCGTGGTGCCCAAGAGTTTCCTGCCTAATTATGGCGAGTTTTACGAATCCAGGCAGTTCAGCGCCGCCGATTGCGCGGCGGTCGACCAGATCGAGCTGTTCGGCGCCACCGTGCCTTTCGGCGCCAACCTGCTGTTCGAGATCGAGAACCTGCCGCTGTTCCGCTTCCACGTCGAGATCTGCGAAGACGTCTGGGTGCCGGTTCCGCCCTCGTCCTTCGCCGCGATGGCCGGCGCCACGGTGCTGGTGAACCTGTCGGCGTCGAACGTCGTGGTGGGCAAGAGCGGCTACCGCCACCAGCTGGTGAGCCAGCAGTCGGCGCGCTGCCTGGCGGCCTACCTGTACACCTCGGCCGGTTTCGGCGAGTCGAGCAACGACATGGCCTGGGACGGCCAGTCGCTCATCTACGAGAAGGGCGAGCTGCTGGCCGAGTCGGAACGCTTCAGCGAGGACTCGCACCTGATCTTCGCCGACGTCGACCTGGACCGCCTGTCGAACGAGCGCATGCATGCGACCACCTTCGCGCAGTCGGTGCGCCGCCATGCGCAAGAGGTGTCGAAGTTCCGCCTGGTACGGTTCACGCTCGAGCTGCCTTTGGCGCGCGACCTGCCGCTGGCGCGCACGGTCGAACGTTTCCCCTACGTGCCGGCCGACCAGGCGCGCCGCGACGAGCGCTGTACGGAGGTGTACAACATCCAGGTGCAGGCCCTGATCCAGCGCCTATCGAGCACCAACATCAAAAAGGTGGTGATCGGCGTCTCGGGCGGGCTCGACTCGACCCACGCGCTGCTGGTCTGCGCCAGGGCCATGGACCGGCTCGGCCTGCCGCGCACCAACATCCTCGCCTACACCATGCCGGGCTTCGCCACCAGCGAGCGCACGCTCAGGCAGGCCAACGAGCTGATGGCGGCGGTGGGCTGCAGCGCCCAGCTGATCGACATTCGCCCGAGCTGCATCCAGATGCTCAAGGACCTCGGCCACCCCTACGTGGAAGGCAAGGCGGAATACGACATCACGTTCGAGAACGTGCAGGCGGGCGAGCGCACCAACCACCTGTTCCGCCTGGCGAACTTCCACAATGCGATCGTGATCGGCACCGGCGACCTGTCCGAGCTGGCGCTGGGCTGGTGCACCTACGGCGTGGGCGACCACATGTCGCACTACAACGTCAACGCGAGCGTGCCCAAGACCCTGATCTCCTACCTGGTGCGCTGGGTGGCCGAGACCGGCGGCGTGGTGGAGAATGGCGCCGAGGTGCTGCTGAAGATCCTCGACACCGAGATCAGCCCCGAACTGGTCCCGGGCGGGGACAAGGACGGCAAGCCGGCCCAGATCACGGAGAACACCATCGGCCCCTACGAGCTGCAGGACTTCAATCTGTATTACACCCTGCGATACGGCTTCAAGCCGAGCAAGGTGGCCTTCCTTTCCTGGAGCGCCTGGCACGACCGCGCGCAGGGCCGCTGGCCGAGCGCGGCCAACGTGCGCAACGAATATGGGCTCGATGCGATCAAGAAGAACCTGGGCATCTTCCTGTGGCGCTTCTTCAAGACCAGCCAGTTCAAGCGCACCTGCGTGCCCAACGGACCGAAGGTCGGCAACGGCGGCTCGCTGTCCCCGCGCGGCGACTGGCGCGCCCCTTCGGATTCCGAGGCCACCGTGTGGATGGACGACCTGAAGAATATCCCTGACTAATCCCTGTTTTTACGAGAGAGACAAGAACATGAAACAGATTACCTGCGTGATCAAACCCTTCAAGCTGGACGAAGTGCGCGAGGCGCTGGCCGAAGTGAACGTCACCGGCCTCACGGTGACGGAAGTGAAGGGCTTCGGCCGCCAGAAGGGCCACACCGAGCTGTATCGCGGCGCCGAGTACGTGGTGGACTTCCTGCCGAAGGTGAAGATCGAGGTGGTGGTGGACGACGGCATGGCCGATCAGGTGGTCGACGCCATCATCAAGGCGGCGCGCACCGGCAAGATCGGCGACGGCAAGATCTTCGTCCAGAACGTGGAGCAGGTGATCCGCATTCGCACCGGCGAGACCGGCGCGGACGCGGTCTGACCGGCCCAACGCGCGTGGGGCCTCAGCGCCCCATCCGCAAATCGAACTTCCAGGTGAGCAGGCGCAGCCCGCTGATGAACGTCGCGCTCGTCCACAGAGCGAAATCGGGCTCCACGCCGTAGTGGCGCATCATGAGGAACAGCCAGTTGCCCAGGAAGGCGCAGATCGCGTAGGGCTTCCCGTCGCGGAACACCATCGGCACTTCGTTGCAGACGATGTCGCGCAGCACCCCGCCGAAGATCCCGGTGATCACCCCCATCATCGAGGCGATGAAGAAGGGCATGCCGGCCGCCAGCGCGGCCGACACGCCGGCCACCGAGAACAGCCCCAGGCCCACCGCGTCGGCGATCACGATCAAGCGTTCCGAGACGATCTGACGCAGGGTGCGGATCAGGGGCGAGGCGACCAGGGCCAGCACGAAGATCAGGATCGCATATTCCTGGTGGATCACCCAGAACAGCGGCCGGCGGTCGAGCAGGATGTCGCGCAGGGTGCCGCCGCCGAAGGCGGTGATGAAGGCCACCGTGAAGACACCCACCAGGTCCATGCGCTTGCGCCGCGCTTCGATGAAGCCGGAGAAGGCGCCGACCAGGATCGCCATGATTTCGATGAACTTGATGAGGGTCATGCGGTAATGAAGAGCTGGCAGTGTTGCTAGACTACCATGCCGCTCTGCGTTTACGGTAGGGTGGGCGGGTCTCCCGCCCACGCGGTGATCGCTGACGTTTGAAGCTTCGCGGCGGTGCTGGCGATAGTTGAACGCGTGGGCGGGAGAACCCGCCCACCCTACAACAGCGGTAGACGCACCGAGAAGACCACCTCGTTCCCGTCATGGCGATACGCGATGTCGCCATGGTGCTCGCGCACGATCTGCTGCGCGATGTACAGCCCCAGCCCCATGCCGGTGCGGTTGCGCGGGTTGTTGAGCGAGGCGCGCTTGAAGGGATTGAACAGGGTCGCCACCAGTTCCGGCGGGATCGGGCCGCCCGCATTGCTCACCTCCACCACCGCCTCCCGGCCTTCCACCCGCACGCAGACGCGCACCGGCTTGCCCACCTCGCCATGGTGGCGCGCATTGCTCAAGAGGTTGGACAGCACCTGGGCCAGCCGTCCACTGTCGGCGTTCACCATCGCCTGTTCGTCGCAGGCGAGCTGGAAGGGGATGGTCGGGTAGGCCAGGCGCGCTTCGTCGATCAGGTCTTCCACCAGCGCGGCCAGGTCGACCGGCTCGAGCGTCACGCCCAGGCCCAGTCCGCCGTCGATGCGGCTCATGTCCAGCACCTGGGTGATCATGCGCTGCATGCGGCTGGTGGACGACTGGATGCGCTTGCCCAGGGTCGGCTGGCTGCTGCCCTTCTCGAGCACCATGCCGGCCATGTTGATCGAATGGAGCGGGTCGCGCAGGTCGTGCCCGAGCATGGCCAGCAGCTGGGCGCGGGTGGCGTCAAGCTGGGCTCGGCGCGCGGTCATCACGCGCACCAGTTCGGCGAGGGTCAGGCGGGAGTTGACCAGGATGGTCGATTCCCACGGATGCGCATGGCCGCGCACCGTCTCGTACCAGGCGTCGAACGAGCCGCGCGGGGTCAGGCGCTCGCCCAGCGGGCCGAAGGCGGTGGTCTTCTCGGGCCGGCCGCCCCAGGCGACCTGCTCGATCTGTTCGACGCGCAGCAGCAGGTTCCAGCCGTTCGCGGCCGGATCGAAAGGCAGGGCCAGCAGCCCGACCCACTTGCCCAGGCGGGCGCGGATCGGTTCCGGCCAGTCGTCCAGCTTCTCGCGCACCACCAGGTCGTGCGCGCCTTCGGGCAGCGAGGCGACGATGGCTTCGGCCAGGTCGAGCGGCAGGTCGCCGCGGACCTGCACCTTGTGGTAGTAGCTGGTGACCTGGGCCTGGGCCTGGGTTGCGGCCAGGATGGCATCGTGGAAGCGGCCGAAGGTCTCGAGCGGATCGTCTTCCAGCAGCAGGTCTTCGACCAGCTTGGTGCGGGTCGAGGCGGAGCGCTCGATCATCTGGCTTTCCAGGCGCGACTCGATGCTGTGGATGGTCGAGGCCATCACCTGGGCCAGCACGTCGCAGGCCATGCGGATCGAGTAGGGAACGAGCCTGCGCGACATGTGGTGGCAGGCGATCAGCCCCCACAGCTGGCCGTTGATGGCGATCGACACGCTCATCGAAGCGCCGACGCCCATGTTCTTGAGGTACTCGATGTGGATCGGCGAGACGCTGCGCAGCACGGCATGGCTCATGTCGAGCGGCAGCGCTCCCGGCATGCCCAGCAGCGGCACCATGGTGTCGTTGACGTCGATGATCGAACGCAGCGTGTTCAGGACGTACAGGCGGCGCGCCTGGGCCGGGATGTCCGAGGCCGGATAGCGCTGGCCGAGGTAGGGCACGATATCCTCGCGCCGGCTTTCCGCGACCACGTCGCCGCTGTCGTCCGGGCGGAAACGGTAGGCCATCACGCGGTCGAAACCGGTGATCTCGCGGATCTGGTCCACCGCGATGGACAGCAGGCCGTCGATGGTCTTCTGGCGGCGCAGGCGGTCGATCGACGCGTGCGCCCTCAGCGCGAACTGCGCCACCTCGTCGGCGCCCGCCTCGCGCCGCTCGAATTCGGCGATCACCCGGCCGAAGGCGGCATGCACGATGCAATCGAAATCCATGTCGCCGATGCGAACCGGGACCATCGAGGGAGTGACTTCGGGTTCGCCCGGTCCGATGTAGTCGAGCAGGAGTTCGAGCGCCGCCGGCGGCAGCGCCAGCGCGGCATAGGAAGCGCCGGGTTCGGGCGCGAGGCCGAGCAGCGCAGGCGCGTTCGCGCTCCAGCCTTCGAGCGCGCCGTCGGCGTTGAAGAAGAGGAGGGCGCCGTGGGGCTGGATCGAGCCGGGGAGATGGATCGGCTCGTCGGCGCAGTTCAGCAGGTCGACCTGGCGGCCGTGCTCCATGGGAATCGCGGAAGTACCCTTCAATTCGCCACCATTCCCTTCTCGTCAATTCCGGCGAATGCCGGTGGAGCGCATTTTACATGTAATACATATCAGGACACATTGTATTGTTGTGTCCATGTTGCACTCCGTACGGCGGCTTACTCGAGCAAGGCAGGGCGCAGCAGCACGATCAGGGCACCATGGCCGCCGTCTTTCTTTCCTGCAACGCAGAAGGCGACGACTTCGCTTTTCTGGACCAGCCAGCTGTGCACGATCCCGCGCAGGACCGGCTGGCCTTGCGGGGAGCCGTAGCCGATGCCATGGACGATGCGCACGCAGCGCACGCCGCGGCGGTTGGCGCGGTGGAGAAAATCGGTGACGGCGTCGCGCGCCCCGTCGCGGGTCAAGCCGTGCAGGTCGAGTTCGTCCTGCACGGGCCAGTGGCGCTTGCGCAGCTTTTTCACCACGTCGGGGCCGACGCCCGGCTGGGCGTAGCTCAGCGATGGGTCTTCGTCGAGCAGGCCCTCGACGTCGAACCCGTCGGACAGCGACTCGCGCAGCACCGCTTCGATCTCTTCTTCCTCGGTGAGCGGCGTGCGGTCCTTGAAAACACGGTCGGAGGCCACGTACACCGGACGGTACACGTAGCGGTCGGATTCGGGAATCTTGGTGACGCCCTGCATCGCGCCGCGGAATTCCACGGCGCGCTCCTTCGCGATCCGCTCGCGCTTCTCGCGTTCGGCCCGCTCGATGGCGCGCACGCGCTCGTCTTCCTTGAGCTTGTCGCGCAAGCCCTTCAGTTCGGAAAAGTCCTTCATGCCCGCCATCGTATATCGACTCCTTTACTTCGGGTCGTCCTCCAGCGCTTCCAGGTAGCGCTGCGCGTCGAGCGCGGCCATGCAGCCGGTGCCCGAGCTGGTGATCGCCTGGCGGTACACGTGGTCCTGCACGTCGCCGGCGGCGAACACGCCCGGCACGTTGGTGGCGGTGGCCATGCCTTCCAGGCCCGAGCGGGTCTTGATGTAGCCGTTCTGCATGTCCAGCTGGCCTTCGAAGATGCCGGTGTTCGGCTTATGGCCGATCGCCACGAACAGGCCGTGCACGGCGATGTCCTTGGCCGCGCCGGTCTCGGTGGACTTGATGCGCAGGCCGGTCACGCCGCTGTTGTCGCCCAGTACCTCGTCCAGGGTATGGTTGAGTTCCAGCACAATCTTGCCTTCCTGAACCTTGTGCATCAGGCGGTCGACCAGGATCGGCTCGGCGCGGAACTTGTCGCGGCGGTGGATCAACGTGACTTTGGAGGCGATGCCGGCCAGGTAGAGGGCTTCCTCGACCGCGGTGTTGCCGCCGCCGATGACCGCGACTTCCTGGTTGCGGTAGAAGAAACCGTCGCAGGTGGCGCAGGCCGACACGCCCCTGCCCATGAAGGCCTGTTCCGAGGGCAGGCCGAGGTACTGGGCCGAGGCGCCGGTGGCGATGATCAGGGCGTCGCAGGTGTACTCGTGGCTGTCGCCGACCAGGCGGATCGGCTTCTCGTTCAGGAAGGTCGTGTGGATGTGGTCGAACACGATCTCGGTGTTGAAGCGCTCGGCATGCTGCAGCAGGCGCTGCATCAGCTCCGGACCCTGGACGCCCAGCGGGTCGCCCGGCCAGTTCTCGACGTCGGTCGTGGTCATCAGCTGGCCGCCCTGTTCGACGCCGGTGACCAGCATCGGGCTCAGGTTGGCGCGCGCGGCGTACACCGCTGCGCTGTAGCCGGCAGGACCGGAACCGAGAATCAGGACTTTGGCGTGTTTGGAAGTAGTCATGGGAGGCTTCAATAAGAGATGAACAAGCGGAAACTGGGGGCGGCCTTCGGAAAGATCAAGGCTCGGTTTGCAACACAAGATTATAGACGATGATGCACGCGAGCATGAATCGTAGGCAGGCCCAGCCGTATATGGCTTAGAATGGCTGGATTGTCGATAGCGAACACTTCTTTTTCGCTTTCAATGCCACTTTCGTAGTACAAGCAATGAGCAAGAACAGCCAAGCCAGCACCTCTGGATACACCCGCACTGCGCAATCGACGCGCGCCCGCCAGCCCCTGCCTGGCCGGTTGTCGCGCCTCCTGTCGGAAGCGCGCTGGATCGCCATGGCCGTGGCCTTCCTGTATTTCGTGCTGATCTTATTAAGCTACAACAAGGGCGACCCGGGCTGGTCGCATGCCAATGCCGTGCCCAAGATCGCCAACCTGGGCGGCAAGGCCGGCGCCTGGCTGTCCGACCTGCTGCTGTTCATCTTCGGGTTCTCGGCCTGGTGGTGGGGCGTGATCTTCCTGCGCGGGGTCTGGAAGGGCTGGCGCCGCCTGACCGACAAGCTCGGTCCGGCGGGCGACGAAGCGCCACATGCCGGCGAGATGTACGTGCGCTGGACCGGGTTCGTCATCATGCTGGCCGGCAGCCTGGGCCTGGAATACCTGCGCCTGTGGTCCTGGAACGTCGAACTGCCGCGCGCCGCCGGCGGCGTGCTGGGCCAGTTGATCGGCCATTCGGCCCACGTCGCCTTCGGCTTCACCGGCGCGACCCTGCTGCTCCTGCTGCTGTTCGGCCTGGGCTTCTCGCTGTTCTTCCAGGTATCCTGGCTGGCCGTGGCCGAGCGCATCGGCGAGACGGTCGAGAACAGCATCGGCTGGTTCCGCATGCGCATGGAAGACATCGAGGACCGCAAGCAGGGCGAAGCCGCCGCCGTCAAGCGCGACGAACTGGTGGTCAACGAGCGCCAGAAGTACACCGAAAAGCATCCGGCCCCGCCGCCCATCGTCAAGGCCGAGCCGGTGCTGGAGCCGCGTGCCGAGCCGGCCCAGGCGCCCGTTCAGGCGCCGCACATCCTGCCGCCGTCCACGCCGGCGTCGCTGTCGATGCCCGCGGCCGCGCCGTCGGCGCAGGCGCCGGTCCCCTCGATCAAGATCGAGCCGCAGATGACCAGCGTGCCGAAGTCCGAGCGGGCCCAGAAGGAAATGCAGACCCCGTTGTTCCACGAACTGGCGGGCGACGGCGGCCTGCCGCCGCTGGCGCTGCTGGACGAAGCCCCGCCGGCGCAGGAAGCGGTGGCGGTCGAGACCCTGGAATTCACCAGCCGCCTGATCGAGAAGAAGCTGTCCGACTTCGGCGTCGAAGCCAAGGTCGTGGCCGCCTATCCGGGACCGGTGGTCACCCGCTACGAGATCGAGCCGGCCACCGGCGTCAAGGGCAGCCAGATCGTCAACCTGGCGCGCGACCTGGCGCGTTCGCTGTCCCTGACCTCGATCCGCGTGGTCGAGACCATCCCGGGCAAGAACTACATGGCGCTCGAGCTGCCGAACCCGAAGCGCCAGATCGTGCGCCTGTCGGAGATCGTCGGCTCCAAGGTCTATGGCGACAGCGCCTCCGCGCTGACGGTTGCCCTGGGCAAGGACATCGCCGGCAAGCCGGTGTGCGCCGACCTGGCCAAGATGCCGCACCTCCTGGTGGCGGGCACCACCGGTTCGGGTAAATCGGTGGGCATCAACGCGACCATCCTGTCGCTGCTCTACAAATCCGACCCGGCCGACGTGCGCCTGATCCTGATCGACCCGAAGATGCTGGAGATGTCGGTGTACGAAGGCATCCCGCACCTGCTGGCCCCGGTCGTGACCGACATGCGCCAGGCCGGCCACGCCCTGAACTGGGCGGTCAACGAGATGGAGCGCCGCTACAAGCTCATGTCCAAGCTGGGCGTGCGCAACCTGGCCGGCTACAACGGCAAGATCGTGGAAGCGGCCAAGCGCGAGGAGCACATCCCGAACCCGTTCTCGATCACCCCGGATGCGCCCGAACCCCTTGAAAAGCTGCCGACCATCGTCATCATCATCGACGAACTGGCCGACTTGATGATGGTGGTGGGCAAGAAGGTGGAGGAGCTGATCGCCCGCATCGCCCAGAAGGCGCGCGCGGCCGGCATCCACCTGATCCTGGCGACCCAGCGGCCGTCGGTGGACGTGATCACCGGCCTGATCAAGGCGAACATCCCGACCCGCATCGCCTTCCAGGTCTCCTCGAAGATCGACTCGCGCACCATTCTCGACCAGATGGGCGCGGAGACCCTGCTGGGCATGGGCGACATGCTGTACATGCCTCCGGGTACCGGCCTGCCGATCCGCGTGCACGGCGCCTTCGTGTCGGACGACGAAGTGCATCGAGTTGTAAAACATCTGCAATCGCTGGGCGAACCGAACTATATTGAAGGCATTCTCGAAGGGGGCACGCTGGAAGAGGGCAATGCCGACGGCATCCCGGCGGGCGAGGGCGGCGGCGAATCCGATGCGCTCTACGACCAGGCCGTGGCCGTGGTGCTCAAGAACCGCAAGGCGTCGATTTCGCTGGTGCAGCGCCACCTGCGCATCGGCTACAACCGCGCCGCCCGCCTGATCGAGCAGATGGAGCAGAGCGGACTGGTGTCGCCGATGCAGTCGAACGGCAACCGCGACATCCTCGTGCCTGCCACCACCGCCGAATAACCCGGCCGGACGGATTGTCGCCGGCCTTGTGCTGATGCTTTTCGTAGCGTGGGCGGGTTTCCCGCCCACGCGTTCGGCCAGCCGCAGAGTAAAGGATACGTATGCAAACAAGCAGGAAATTCGCATTCGCCGCGCTGATCGCGGCGTCGCTCGCGGCCGGCGCAGCGCAGGCCGCCGCCCTCGACCAGTTCAAGAGCTTCGTCGCCACCACCAAGTCCGCCAAGGGCGAATTCACCCAGCAGCAGCTGACCAAATCCAAGAGCGGCAAGGCCGCCCCGGTCTCGAGCGGCAGCTTCGTGTTCGCGCGCCCCGGCAAGTTCATCTGGACCTACCAGAAGCCCTACGAACAGCTGCTGCAGGCCGACGGCGAAACGCTCTACATCTACGACAAGGACCTGAACCAGGTCAGCACCCGCAAGCTGGGCAACGCCCTGGGCTCGTCCCCGGCCGCCATCCTGTTCGGCAGCAACGACCTGGAAAAGAACTTCGCCCTGTCGGAGGCGGGCGAGCGTGACGGCGCCGAATGGCTGACCGCCGTTCCCAAGGCGAAGGACACAACCTTCGAACAGATCGGCATCGGCCTGAAGGGCGGCGTGCCGGTGGCGATGGAACTGAAGGACCAGTTCGGCCAGGTCTCGCTCTTGAAGTTCACCAACTTCCAGCGCAACCCGGCGCTGGGCGCCCAGCAGTTCACATTCTCGGTGCCGAAGGGCGCCGACGTCGTCAACCAGTAAAGCCCGCCTGCCGGGCGCTGCGCCTCCCTGCCTTCCGTACAATCGGTCTGCACGACCAACGGCAGGCCAAAGGAGCGGCTGACAAAACCATCAGGGCAAGGCGCGTCGTCGAAGACAGTACGCTAGTACGGCGAGACGACGCAACGCAGCCATGAGGGAAATTGTTAGACGCGCACAAGGAGCGCCCATGAAGGCAGTACGTATCCATCGGTACGGAGGACGCGAAGTCCTCTCCCTCGACGAGATCCCCGTTCCCGACATCGGCCCCGACGACGTGCTGGTGCGCGTGGTGGCGGCCTCGATCAACCCGGTCGACTGGAAGGTCCGCGCCGGCTACCTGGCCCGGATGATCCCGCATCGGATGCCGCTGACCCTCGGCTGGGACGTCTCCGGCGTGGTGGTGGCAAGCGGCAGCGATGTGACGCGGTGGCAGGTCGGCGACGCGGTCTACGCGCGGCCCGACCTGGCGCGCAACGGCACCTACGCCGAGTTCGTCGCCATCCGCGCCACTGAGTGCGCGCGCAAGCCACGCACCATTTCCCACGTCGAGGCGGCCTCGCTGCCGCTGGCAGGGATCACCGCCTGGGAGGCGATGATGGACACCGCCCAGGTCCGCGCCGGGCAGCGGGTGCTGGTCCACGCCGGCTCCGGCGGCGTCGGTTCGCTGGCGATCCAGTTGCTAAAGGCGGCCGGGGCCATCGTCGTCGCCACCGCATCCGGCCGCAACCGCGCGCTGGTGGAGTCCCTCGGCGTCGACCAGTTCGTCGACTACACCACGACGAAAGTGGCGGACGCCGTCGAGCCGGTGGATGCCGTGTTCGACACCATCGGCGGCGAGGTGCAGGAAGCCTCGTGGCCGCTCTTGACGCCGGGCGGCATCCAGGTGTCGATCATCAGCCCGCCGGACGAGGCCAGGGCAGCCGCGATGGGCGTGCGCGCGGGCTTCGTCTTCATCGGGCCGAACGCGCCGGTGCTCGACAGGCTGGCTGCGATGGTCGATGGCGGCAAGCTGCGGCCGGTCGTCGGCGCCGAGTTCGCGCTGGAAGACATCGCGCAAGCCCATGCGCTGAGCGAAAGCGGCAGGGCGGTCGGCAAGATCGTGCTCTACGTCGGCAAGCCCTGAGTTCGCTGAGTTCAATAGATCGTGGTGCGCAGGTCGATGTGCTTGCTTGCTTCCAGCGTCAGGAAGGTGGCGTCGGTCGGCGCGGCCTGCAGGGTGACCCAGACAGTGTGTTCCTCATAAAAATAGGAACGGTTCGAACCGGAGACCGAGGCGCGGAATCGCCCGTTCCAGTCGATCCGGACCGCGTCGCCCAGCCCGCCTTCGAACAGGGGCGAAGCCAGCCAGGCCGGCCATTTGGTCGTCAGCATGCTGTCCCATGGCCGGAACAGGGACACGGCGAATCCCTCGCCCACGCGCCAGGCCTTCAGGTTGTCCGGCCGGGCAGGGCGGTCATGGGCCCAGGCCGGATCGTCCAGGGTGCGCACCAGATGGCGCGGTTCGAAGCCGTCCGTTTCCAGCGCCGCCACCTCGTGGCGGATGGCGGCCTCGCCGCTCAGGATGGGCAGGCGATGCACGCGCGGCACGGCCAGCCGGGTCCCGGCATCGGCGGCGGCGCGCGAGGCCTTGGTCCACCTGGACCAGACGTCCTGGATCATCAGGACGGGGGCGGCGTGCTCCATGGAAATGGTGTTGCACATTGCCGTGCTGTCCGCTTGATCAACTGATTTCGACTTCAATAACATAAGCAGGTACCACCTTCTCGTGCTCGCGAATGCCAGAAATTACCTTTCTTACAGCGACGTCAGCGATGTGCGTTTCGCGCACATGCTTCAGCTGTGCCCCGCTAGCAAAGACGATTTCCTTTTCGTTGCCGTGATTTCCCTCCCGGCCATAGGCGTATGCCTTGGTCTTTGGCTGCGCTACGCGAACCACCATCAAGTCCACCCGCCCAGCGTCATAGGCCTTGCCCCGCCACTCGGCATTCCGAAGGGCTACCTGGGGACAGAACGAGGTTGAAAACGGACGCGACGTCGTGAGCGTGTGAGCTGCGCTCGCCCAGTGACCGCCGTGAAACAAGACTTGTCCCTCTGCGATCTCAATGCCGTAAGTATTGATGGCCTCGTCGACGGCAATACGATCGTATTCGGGATAGGAGCTCTGGTATGCATCGAGAGCTTCGGGTACGTGTTCCGGCATCTGCTCGCGCAATTGGCGATACGCGGTACTGTTGTCGAGAGCCCTGTCGACATGCCATTCCAGGCTGTTGTCGGCACGTATGCGAAGCATGCGACTTGCCGCTTGCACATGAGTGGCAACCTCCTCGATGAGCTTGTCGTTCACCTCCAGTGCCTCGATCCACGCCAAGCCCTCGTGCTCTACTAGTTCCAGTGCCTCTTCCGGCGTCGTCTTCCGCTTGGACCAGCTGCGGTACGGCGCATCGAAGACGTTGACGACGCCGGCCTTCTTTTCCATCTTCCCGTCCATTTCATTCATGTCGACATCGAGCCTTTCACCGCAGACAGGCCTGCTCTTGATGATTCGGTCGCACCGACTCTAACTCATCCGGCAGTTTGTTGTAAAAGAAATCGCGCGTGCTGAAGTTAGCGAGCCCCCGACCGCTGCCTCGTCGCTGTGATGAATGGCTCGTCTGGGCTTGGCCGAGGACTGACGACACTTCCGTCCATTTGGTCGCGCCTTTTGTCCATCCTCCCCCGGGACGCCTATCGATTACACTAGGCGCATGCACAACCATTCGCTTTATTCCGCGCTGTTTCTCATCTCTCCGCTGACCGCCCCGGGAACGCATCATGGATGACCTCTTCAAGACCGAACCCTCCCCGCCGCTGGCCGAAGCCCTGCGTCCGCGCACCATCGACGAAGTCATCGGCCAGAGCCACCTGCTCGGCCCCGGCAAGCCGCTGAACCTGGTGTTCAAGTCCGGCAAGCCGCATTCGATGATCCTGTGGGGCCCGCCGGGCGTGGGCAAGACCACGCTGGCGCGCCTGACCGCCTATGCCTTCGACTGCGAGTTCATCGCGCTGTCGGCGGTCCTGTCCGGGGTGAAGGACATCCGCGCCGCCGTCGAGCAGGCCGAGCACTACCTGCGGCAGGGCAAGCACACCATCCTGTTCATCGACGAGATCCACCGCTTCAACAAGTCGCAGCAGGATGCCTTGCTGCCCTTCGTGGAATCGGGTCTGGTGACCCTGATCGGCGCCACCACCGAGAATCCGTCGTTCGAGGTCAACTCGGCACTCCTGTCGCGCTCGCAGGTCTACGTGCTCAAGGCGCTGAGCGACGAGGAGATGCGCCAGCTCTTGACGCGCGCCCAGGAGCGCGTGCTGCAGCACCTGGTGTTCGACGAAGTCGCGATCGACACCCTGGTCGGCTATGCCGACGGCGACGCGCGCCGCTTCCTCAACCTGCTCGAGCAGACCAAGACCTCCGCCGATACTGCAGGCATTACCCGCATTACCGCGGAATTTGTCGAGAACGCGCTGACGCTCAACGCGCGCCGCTTCGACAAGGGCGGCGACAACTTCTACGACCAGATCTCGGCGCTGCACAAGTCGGTGCGCGGCTCGCATCCGGACGCCGCCCTGTACTGGCTGTGCCGCATGCTCGATGGCGGCGCCGACGCCAAGTATTTGTCGCGCCGCATCGTGCGCATGGCCTGGGAAGACATCGGCCTGGCCGACCCGCGCGCGCTCCAGATCGCCAACGATGCCGCCACGACCTACGAGCGCCTCGGTTCGCCGGAAGGCGAACTGGCCCTCGGCCAGGCCGTGGTCTACCTGGCGATCGCCGCCAAGAGCAACGCCGGCTACAACGCCTTCAACGAAGCGATGGCCTTCGTGAAGAAGGACAAGTCGCGCGAGGTCCCGGTCCATCTGCGCAACGCGCCGACCAAGCTGATGAAGGAACTCGGCTACGGCCACGCCTACCGCTATGCCCACGACGAGCCGCATGCCTATGCGGCGGGCGAGACCTACCTGCCGGACGGGATGCGCGAGCCTGGCTGGTACCGGCCGGTGCCGCGCGGGGTCGAATCGAAGATCGCCGAGAAGCTCGCCTTCCTGCGCAGCCTCGACGACGAGGCGGGCGGGGCCTGACGAAACAGCCCCACGATGGGCTGGCCGTCGTGGGGCTGTGGGTGCTACAGCAAGCTACTATGAATGATTAGTAGTTCTCGTAGGCGCCGATATCCCATGCACCGCCCTTCGGACGCAGCGCGTTGACGATGTCGGTCGTCGGGGCATGGTTCTTGGTGCCCTTGTTCACGGCCGGCGAGCCGCTCTGCAGGCGGTAGTCGCCATTGCCGGTCGGGTTGTAGCTGACGAACTTCGGATCGGCGCTGATGGTGCCGGTGGCGCTGCCGACGCGCAGCGAGATCGCCCGGCCGTTACCGTAGACCAGGTTGTTCGCGGTCACGTTGCCCGAGCCGATGCAGTTCTGGCCCGAGTAACAGTATTGCGAGATGCCCTGGCGCGGGTTCTTGTACACGATGTTGTTGACGACCATCGTGTTCTTCAGCTGGATGTTGCCCGGCTTGTCGCCCACGCCGGTGACGATACCGCCGCCCATGCCGCTCGAGCCGTTGGCGAACACGGTGTTGTTGGCGATGATCGAATCGGTCGCCGCGTGCCACAGGTGGATGCCGTAGGACGAAGCGCGGTAGACGATGTTGTTCATGATCTTGCTGCCGCGGTTCGACGAATAGATGCCCTGGACGCCGTTGCAGCCGCCCGGCTTGCCGATGTCGTGCACCACGTTGCCGATGATGTGACCGGCCGAGCTGCTGTAGTTGGCGTTGACGATGCCGGCGCCGCCGGAGCCCGTGCAGCCGCCCGAGACGGTGATGTGGTGGATGCGGTTATTCGTCACCAGCGTGTTCGAGCCCATGTTCTGGATACCGAGGCGGCCCGGGCCGCTGATGTCGAAGCCGTTGATCTCGACGTGGCTGCCGTTGTTCAGCCACATCACTTCCTTGCCGCTGCCGACGATCTTGGCGCCCCACTTGGTGTCGGACACGAAGCGGATCGGCGCGCTCGAGGTGCCGCTGAGCCTGGTGGTCACGTTGCCGTAGTAGGTGCCCGGCGCCACATGCACGGTGGTGTTGGCCTTGGCGACCGAGGCGGCCTTGTTGATGGTCTTGAACGGACGCGCCTTGGTGCCCGGGTTCGAGTCCGAACCGGTGGTCGCGACGTACAGGTGATAGAAGGAATTATCGGCGTTGGAAGCGGTGCGGTTCTGGTACTCCAGGCTGCTCATGAGGGAAACGCGCACGGTATCCAGCGGCATGCCGTTGTTGACGTGACCGACCCAGTAGGCGAGGCCGGCGGTGTCCGGCTCGCGGCCGAGCAGAGTACGGTAGAGTTCGGTTACCTGGTCGACCGAGCTCGTCGCGGCGGCAACAGTCGCTTCGGATGCCGTGGCATTGGCAGCGGCGTAGGCGTTTCCGCCAATAGCGGTCAGCAGGACCGCTGCGCTGCAGCAGAGGAGTGCGTTGGTGCGGGCATTCGAAGCAAAGTTGACTACGTTTTTCATCAGGGTATTTCCTTCTCAAAAAAGTGAAAGCGAAACTTTGAGAGCAGGAAACTGCAAGAGTTCAATGTTTTTGCGGAAAAATTTTTTGGGGATAATAATTCCGCAAAGAATATTTACCTGATGAAACGAAAATGATTTAGAACATTTAATTGAATTTAGAAAAATATTATCTAAACATAATATTTCTATAAAGGCTGTTTCATCTACGAAATAAGCCTTGATTTGAGCGTGAGGAATAACAGCGGGCAGGCGCTATTCAAAGGATTGCGAACGCAAAAGAGAAAGCCCCACGATGGGCTGGCCATCGTGGGGCTGTGGGTGCTACGGCAAGCTACTAATAATAATTAATAGTTCTCGTAGGCGCCGATATCCCATGCGCCGCCCTTCGGACGCAGCGCGTTGACGATGTCGGTCGTCGGGGCATGGTTCTTGGTGCCCTTGTTCACGGCCGGCGAGCTGCTCTGCAGGCGGTAGTCGCCGGTGCCGGTCGGGTTGTAGCTGACGAACTTCGGATCGGCGTTGACGGTGCCGGTAGCGCTGCCCACCCGCAGCGAGATCGCCGACCCGTTACCGTAGACCAGGTTGTTCGCGGTCACGTTACCCGAGCCGATGCAGCTCTGGCCCGAGTAGCAGTATTGCGAGATGCCCTGGCGCGGGTTCTTGTACACGATGTTGTTGACGACCATCGTGTTCTTCAGCTGGATGTTGCCCGGCTTGTCGCCCACGCCGGTGACGATACCGCCGCCCATGCCGCTCGAGCCGTTGGCGAACACGGTGTTGTTGGCGATGGTCGAATCGGTCGCCGCGTGCCACAGGTGGATGCCGTAGGACGAAGCGCGGTAGACGATGTTGTTCATGATCTTGCTGCCGCGGTTCGACGAGTAGATGCCCTGAACGCCGTTGCAGCCGCCCGGCTTGCCGATGTCGTGCACCACGTTGCCGATGATGTTGCCGGCCGAGCTGCTGTAGTTGGCGTTGACGATGCCGGCGCCGCCGGAACCCGTGCAGCCGCCCGAGACGGTGATGTGGTGGACGCGGTTATTCGTCACCAGCGTGTTCGAACCCATGTTCTGGATACCGAGGCGGCCCGGGCCGCTAATGTCGAAACCGTTGATCTCGACGTAGCTGCCATTGTTCAGCCACATCACTTCCTTGCCGGTGCCGACGATCTTGGCGCCCCACTTGGTGTCGGACACGAAGCGGATCGGCGCGCTCGAGGTGCCGCTGAGCTTGGTCGAGACGTTGCCGTTGTAGGTGCCCGGCGCCACGTGCACGGTGGTGTTGGCCTTGGCGACCGAGGCAGCCTTGTTGATGGTCTTGAACGGACGTGCCTGGGTGCCGGGGTTCGAGTCCGAGCCGGTGGTCGCGACGTACAGGTGGTAGAACGAGGTGCTGGTCGCGGCGGCCGTCCGGTTCTGGTATTCCTGGCTGCTCATGAGGGCGACGCGCACGCTCTCCAGCGGCATGCCGTTGTTGACGTGGCCGACCCAGTAGGCGAGGCCGGCGGTGTCCGGCTCGCGGCCGAGCAGAGTGCGGAAGAGTTCGGTCACCTGGTCGACCGAGCTCGACGCGGCAACACTCGCTTCGGATGCCGTCACGGTATCAGCAGCGTAGGCGTTGGCGCCAAGAGCGGTCAACAAGACCGCTGCGCTGCAGAGGACTGCGTTAACACGGGCATTCGAAGCAAAGTTGACTACGTTTTTCATTAAAGAGTTTCCTTCTCAAAAAAGTGAAAGCGAACCTTTGAGGGTAGGAAACTGCAAGAGTTCAATTTTTTCGGAGAAAATTTTTCTGGAGATATTAATTCCGCAAAAGTTATTTAAAATTTGCAAAGGAAAAGCCCGTCATAGGCGCGTTCCAATTCAAAAAATTATTTGAACATTGCATTGTTGGATGCAATTCAGGGAAGCCAGGGCGTAGGGCGCCCCGTACGGCAGGACGCACCGGGGAAACTGCTAGGAATGGCATCGGGACAAGGACAAGGGGGAGGGGACGTGACGCGCGCCGACCGCGCGCGGCCGGCGATGGGCGATGGCTTGCTCAGGGTTGCTGGTAGGCGCCGATATCCACCGCGGGCGCGCGCGGCCGAGTCACCCCTTCGATATCGGTGGACGGAGCAAGCGAGGCCAGGCCGCGCTTGCGGGCTGGCGAATTCTTGCGCAGGCGGTAGTCGCCTTTGCCGTCGGGACGGAAGTCGACAAATAAGGGATCTTGAGTAATTGTCCCAATATCCTTCCCAACTAGCATTTCAATTTTTGCAGCATTCCCGAACACCACGTTGTGTGCGACGAGATTGTCGGCGCCGATGCAGGACTCGCCGGGATAACAATACTGCCGGATCGATGCGCGCGGATGATAGGCGACGATGTTGTTGATCACCTTCGTTTCCGTCATCACCACGTTTCCCGGCGCGTCGCCGGTACCCACCACGATGCCGCCGCCCGTCGTGGCCGAACCGTTGGCGAACACCGTGTTGTTGGCGACGACGACCTTGTTGGCCGCGTGCCAGAGATGGATGCCCCAGGCCGAGGCGCGATAGACAATGTTGTTGTAAATCTTGCCGCGCAGGTTGGAGTAATAGATGCCCTGGACGCCGGAACAGGTGCCGGGTTCGCCGATGTCGTGCACGAGATTGCCGCTGATTTCGCCGTCCGAGGCCTGGTAGTTGCTGAACACGATGCCGCCGCCGCCCTTGCTGCTGCAGCCGCCCGACACCGCGAGGTCGTGCACACGGTTGTTGAGGACCCGCACCCAGGAGGCGTAGTTGAGGATGCCGTTGCGTCCGCTGCCGCTGACGTCGAACCCGGCGATCTCGACGTGATCGCCATGGTTTTCCCAGACCGCTTCAGGGCCGCTTCCGATGATCTTCGCGCCCCATTTGACCGTCGAGACGTAGCGTATCGGCGCCGTTGGCGTGCCGCTTCTCGTCGACTTGATGTTCTCGCGGTAGGTGCCGGGCGCGACGTGGACCACGCTGCCCGGGACCGCGCGTTTTGCGGCGGCCCCGATGGTCTGCAGCGGCGCGCCTTCCGTTCCCGTGTTGGTGTCGCTGCCACCGGGGGTGACGAACAGGGCGCGCGGGTCGACCGGGCGCTCCAGCGAGATGCATGCCTTGAGGGCGAGGCCGGCCCCCAGCAGGATGCAGACGATCATCGGATACCGCAGGGTTCGCTTGTTCATTGTTCGGAAAACGGGATGAGCGCGGCGCCGTGGCCGCCGGGACCCCGAGCTTAAACCTGCGCACGATTGCGCACCTTGCGCTGGCGCGGGTTTCGCCGCATTTCACCTTTATTTAATTACGGCAATTGATCAGCCGCGTCTGCCGGCTTGATCATGCGCAGCATGTCGCGCTGACGGGTCCGGATAATGGACTGGGCGCCCACGCACCATCCGCACCCGAACCCGACAGCGAGCACGCAGACAGCGACGACGAGCCCAATGCTGACCCAAATGAAGAGCCTGCTTGCGTCGCTGCCGCTCGGGCGCAGTCCGGATGCGCGGCGCAACCTCTCGACCGCCATCGGCTCGACGGTGCTGCGCCAGATGCTATCGAGCGCCCTGTACTTCGTCGCGCTGTGGGTCACCACGCGCCAGCTCGGCCCCCACCACAACGGCCTCCTGGTGACGGCGCTGCTGCTGCCGCAAACCCTGTACGCGGTCCTGAACCTGGGCCTGGCTTCCAGTCACGTCTACCACATGAGCAGCGGAACGCCGGACGCCGCCGCCATGCGCCGCGTGAACTGGATCCTGGCCTGCGCGCTGTGGGGCATGGCCGTGCTCGCGCTGGCGCTGAGCAGCGACGCCGTGATCGGGCGCTACCTGCCCGGCACCAGCAAGGACACGGCCTTGTATGCCAGTCTCCTGTTCCCGGCCATGCTGTTGGCTGCCTGGACCGTATCGCTGATCCAGGGCGCCCGCGACTACGCCACCTTCAACAAGACGGCGCTGATCCAGCCCTTCACCTTCTGCGCCGGCGTGCTGGTGCTGGGCGCCACCGGCACCATCAGCGTCGCCACGGTGCTGAGCTGCCATATCCTGAGCCAGACGGCGCTGTGGCTGGCCAGCGAAACGCGGGTGCGGCGCTACCCGGCCGCGCCCCCGGAAGGCGCGCTCGACCTGGCGCGGATGATCGGCTACGGGCTGCGGGCCCACCTGAGCAACGTGATCACGTTTCTCAATTACCGGGTCGGCCTGTACATGGTGAGCCTGCTGCTCGACCCGTCCTCGGCCGGCATCTACGCCCTCTCGGTGCAGTTGGCCGAGGCGCTATGGCTGATCGCGAGCGCGGCCTCGGTGGTCGTGTTCCCGGAATCGGCGGCGGCCAACGGCACCCCGGCGGCGCTGCGCCAGATGGTGGGGCGCATCGCGCTGGCGGTCTTCAAGATCACGCTCGTGGTGGGCGTGCTGGCGGCGGCGCTGTCGACCGTCCTGATTCCCTGGGCTTTCGGGAAGGATTACGCGAGCGCCGTGCTTCCCTTCATTGTCCTGTTGCCGGGAATTATTACCTGGAGCTACATGAACGTGATTGCCAACTCCCTGGCGGGCATGGGCCGGCAGGGCGTCAACATCCTGGGCGCCACATTGTCCCTGGTACTGAATGGGGTGGGCTGCATGCTGGCGATCCCGGCCTACGGCGCCTGGGGCGCCGCGCTGGCGGCCAGCGTGGCGTTCACGGCGACGGCCGCTTATACGGTGTTCATGTACCGGCGCATCATGGCCAGGCGTATCGCACAGGAAGGCGCCGGTGAAACAGCGGCGCCGGCCGGAGGAGACCAAGGATGACAAGCAGGAAAATGCTGATGGTGACCTCGCTGTACCCGTACGGGAACGGCGAAACCTTTATCACGGCCGAGCTCGAACACGTCGCGCGCCACCTCGGCCATATCGAGATCGTACCGGGTTACTATACCCGCGACGCCGCGCCGCGCCCGGCCCGGCAGCCGCTCAACCTGGCCTACGCGGACGGGCGCTGGGGGGCGCTGCGGGCGCCGCGGATGGTCGCCGCACTCCTGGCGAGCCTGTTCAAGTACCGCTGGCTACCCGATTTCAGGCTGATCCTGAAGCGGCCCGGCAAGCTGGCCAATGTCAAGGAACTGGTGCGGGCGCTCTACCGGGCCGACATGTTCGAGCGCTTCCTGAAACGGCAGGCGCGGGCGGGCGAGGGCGCCTACGACGTGATCTATTTCTACTGGCTGGTGCCCGAAATCCTGGGCGCGGCGCGCTTCAGCCGGCGTTCGGGCGGCAGCATCCGGGTCATCTGCCGCGCCCACCGGGGCGACCTGTACGAGGAACTCAAGCCTGCCGGCTATGCCGGGCTGCGGCGCGAGATCGTCGCCGATGTCGACGAGATCTACTGTATCTCGGAACACGGCAAGCATTACCTGGAACAGCACTATGCCCACCTGGCCGCAAAGTTCCACCTCGCGCGTCTTGGGGTGAACGATCCGGGCTATCTGAACCGGCAGCCCGGCAGCGGTCCGCTGAGTATCGTATCGTGTTCCTTCGTCATTGCCAGCAAGCGCCTGCCGCTGCTCGTCGATGCCATCGCGCACCTGCTCGAGGCCGATCCGGCGCTGGAGGTGCGCTGGACCCATGTCGGCAACGGCCCCCTGCTCGAAGCGGTACAGGCCCATGCCGCGCGCCGCCTGGGCGCACGGGCGCAAGCCGTGTTCAAGGGCTACCTCACCCAGGCCGAGCTGATGGACTTGTACCGGAACGAGCGCTTCGACCTCATCGTCAACGTGAGCGACAGCGAAGGCATCCCGGTGAGCCTGATGGAGGCAGCCTCGGTCGGCATCCCGATCGTCGCCACCGACGTCGGGGGCAGCGCGGAGATCATCGGCGGCGCCAACGGCGTGCTGGTGCCGGCCGACGCCGACGCGGCGACCGTTGCGGCGGCCATCGCGCGCTTTGCGGACCGCGCCGCCGCTGCCGCCTGGCGCCGCGCCGCGCGCCGCTTCTGGGACGAGCGTTTCAACGCCGCCGTCAACTACGACCGCTTCGGGCGCATCCTGGCCGGCTTGCCCTGTCCTCCGGCCGGCGGCGAGCCGCAGGCCGTGGCGCCCGCGCACGGCGACCGGGTGACCGGCTGAGACCGATTCCACACGGGCGGACAAGCATGGCAGCGCACCCACAAGCACGGAGCAGTCGCATCCTGGCAGCCCTGGCGCTGTTCATCCCGCTGTTCCTGTTGTTTACCCCGTTCGAGCAGGGCGGGCCGAACCCGAGCATGTTCCCCAAGTATTTCTCGGCGGGCGTCTCGGCACTGGCGCTCGCGCCCTTGTTCGTCATCACCAAGGTGCGCTTCCGGGCGGAGAGCCAGCTGGTGCTGGTGACGCTCGCCATGTTCGTGTTCCATGCGCTCGTGGTGAAGCCCGTGCCTTTTCACTTCCTGTTGCTGGTGGTCCTGAACGTGGTGCTGGCCGTCTTCATCTACGAGGCCAGCTTCGCGTGGCGCGCGGAGTTCGTCAGCGCGGTGTCCTGGCTGCTGCTGCTCAACGCCGTCGTCATCGGGGCGCAGGCGCTGATGTTTCACCTGCTGGGTGCGCCGATCTTCGACTTCCACAAGATGATCTTCGGTTCTAACAGCCGCTTCGTCGAGGACTACCTGAACATCGCGCGCTTCTCCGGCTTGCACGTCGAGCCGGGCACCTATGCCAATTACGTCGCCTGCCTGGCCGCGATCCTGATGCTGACTTCGGCGTTCAGCGTCCGTTTCGTGGCCTTGTGTTTCGTGGCCGTGCTGTCGGTATTCGTCACCAATTCGGGTTCGTCCGTCTATTTTGTGCCGGTCATGGTGCTGCTCCTCGGCACCCTGTGGCATTCGAAGGTGCGCCTGATCCATATCGTGGTGCTGGCCGCGTCGCTGGTCGCATACATGCTGCTGTCCGGCGTTCTCGAGCATCTCGAGACGCGCTTCTTCGAGCAGGACGACGGCAGCCTGTCGCACCGGATCGACGGCGTGAACGCCTGGCTGGCCCTGACCCTGGAAGAAAAGCTGATCGGCGTGGGCTTCGCCAACGATCCCTGCGTGCGCTGCTACTACCAGGACATCGGCATGATCTTCAACCTGCTGACGCGCGGCGGCATCGTGGTCGTGCTCGCCTTTGCCCTGGTCATGGGGCGCATGCTCGTCGCGAACGGATTGATCCTTTCGGTGCTCCTGATGCTCGTCCCGATCAACGAGAAGATGTTCTTCTACGAAGCGCCGATCTGGCTCTTCATCCTGTTCGCCATGACGCCCTTCGTGCGCCGGACCACGCCGCAGCGTGCCCCCGCGCCCGAGGCCGCGGGCGGGCTTCCCGCCGCCAGGTTGGGCGGATAGCCGCGCCATGCCGGACCCGGCCAACCCGATCGCGGCTGGCCCGCCGTTCCTGCATTTTATGCCGCCTTTTCAGCATTTCATCGCAAGTCGATGGCTACTCCCGCGATGCGTCGCTAAAGTTCGACCATACCAACAACGCATCGCCGCAAGGAGCACACCATGAACATCCGTAAGAACTTCGAAGCCATCTTCCTCGCCGCCGCCGCACTGGGCCTGGTCGCGAGCTACGCCACCGCCGCCGCCCGTCCGGTCGAGGTGGTCAAACAGGAGTCCGCGATCCTGATCGACTCCACCGTGCACGTGGTCGTGGTCAAGGCGCCGCGCCTGAGCGTCGCCGAAAAGGCCGGCCTGAAGTAATGCAGGGGAAGGGCTGGCGCAGGCCCGGCACGCGGTGATCGATCCCCTTGCCCGATTTTCAAAGCGCCCGCTAGGATTGTCCTTCGGCTTGGTACAATTGTATTTTTCGACATACGCAAGCCCAACCCGACATGATTGACATCCAACTTCTCCGCAAAGACATCGACACCGTCGCCGCGCGCCTGGCGACCCGCAAGTTCCAGCTCGACGTGGCCGGGTTCAGCGCCCTCGAGGCGGAACGCAAGGCGATCCAGACGCGCACCGAGGAACTGCAGGGCAAGCGCAATTCGCTGTCCAAGCAGATCGGCATGATGAAGGGCAAGGGCGAGGACACCACGGCCGTGATGGCGGAAGTGGCCGGCCTGGGCGACGAGCTCAAGGCCAACGAAAGCGCCCTGGGCGAGGTGCAGGAGAAGCTGGCGCGCTTCGTCGCAGCGCTGCCGAACCTGCCGCACGAGTCCACTCCGCAGGGCACGGACGAATCGGGCAACGTCGAAGTGCGCAAGGTGGGTACGCCGCGCACTTTCGAGTTCGAGGTGAAGGACCACGTCGACATCGGCGAAAAGCTGGGCCTGGACTTCGACACCGCCACCAAGCTGACCGGTTCGCGCTTCTCGCTGATGAAGGGCGGCATGGCGCGCCTGCACCGCGCGCTGGCCCAGTACATGCTCGACACCCACACCGGCCAGCACGGCTACCTGGAATGCTACACCCCGTACATGGTCAATGCCGACTCGCTGCGCGGCACCGGCCAGTTGCCCAAGTTCGAAGCCGACCTGTTCTCGGTGAAGAAGGGCGGCGCGGAAGGCGAGGGCGAGAACTTCTACCTGATCCCGACCTCGGAGGTCTCGCTGACCAACGTGGTGCGCGACGAGATCGTGGCGCTCGACCAGCTGCCGCTCAAGATGACCGCGCACACCCCGTGCTTCCGCTCGGAGGCCGGCAGCTACGGCCGCGACACCCGCGGCATGATCCGCCAGCACCAGTTCGACAAGGTCGAGCTGGTCCAGGTGGTGCATCCGGAGCAGTCCTACGCGGCCCTGGAAGAGATGGTCGGCCAGGCCGAGTTCATCCTGACCTCGCTGGGCCTGCCGTACCGCGTGATGCAGCTGTGCACCGGCGACATGGGCTTCTCGGCGGCCAAGACCTACGACCTGGAAGTGTGGCTGCCCGCGCAGAACACCTACCGCGAGATCTCCTCGCTGTCGAACTGCGAAGCCTTCCAGGCGCGCCGCATGCAGGCGCGCTTCCGCAACGCGGCCGGCAAGCCGGAACTGCTGCACACCCTGAACGGTTCCGGCCTGGCCGTGGGCCGCACGCTGGTTGCAGTGCTGGAGAACTACCAGCAGGCCGACGGCAGCGTGATCGTTCCGGAAGTGCTGCGTCCCTACATGGGTGGACTGGAGCGCCTGGTTCCGGCCGCCTGAGTCGGCGGAATCAGGTTTTTCGGCGCGGGCTGAATTTGCTCTTCCGTTTTCACAAGACCATCGCTATAATGCGTGTCTCTTGCAGCGACCGCGCCGCACCGAATTAGGAGAGGTGGCAGAGTGGTCGAATGTACCTGACTCGAAATCAGGCGTACGGGTGACCGTACCGTGGGTTCGAATCCCACCCTCTCCGCCAGAAAATGAAAAGGGCCCCAACCGGGGCCCTTTTTATTTTTGGGCGGAGAGGACGGAGCCCCCTGCGGGGCTCCCGCGTGGGATTCGAAGCTTGGCGCGTACTCGCGCCAAAGCGGCCTGCGGCACGTGGGCGAATCCCACCAGCCAACGGGGCCCCTCAACGGGGCCCTGTTGGCTTCTGCGTAAGCTCTCCGCGCAAGCGGGCCAGTAATGAAATATTATTTCTCCCCGATGCCTGCCGTGTAATTTTATTGCGCCCCACTAACAGGAAAGCCATGCAGTGGAATAATTTCATCTTCCACAAACCTGAAACAGCCGCTATAATGCGGCCTCGCTTACGCGACCACGCAGCACCGATTCAGGAGAGGTGGCAGAGTGGTCGAATGTACCTGACTCGAAATCAGGCGTACGGGTGACCGTACCGTGGGTTCGAATCCCACCCTCTCCGCCAGAAAATGAAAAGGGCCCCAACCGGGGCCCT
>NZ_JBKBOV010000048.1:0-39969 GCF_046293535.1 Massilia sp.
TACATAGAGAGGTTCTACAATCCACGCCGGCGTCATTCCACTATCGGCTACATCAGCCCGGTACAGTTTGAAAATCTAAAATGCGCCTAACGGAGGTGTCCGTATCGATGGGGGAAGGCCAGTCTGACCAGAAAACGACTACACCGGCGGATGCAATCGACGATGCAATGGCCGCGATTAAGTGGAGCCGAACGCATGCGTCCAAACTAAATCTCGACCCAAAGCGCGTAGCGGTACTCGGATGGTCTGCAGGGGCGCATTTAGCTGCATCGGCTGCCGTTTTCGCGAAGGAGCACGCTGAGCGTCCAAGTCTGTTGGCTCTAGTGTCGCCCGCAGTCTCGGTAGTTGGTGATGCACATTTTCGATCCTTGTTCCCCACGGGCACTAATGTCGAAAACTTTTCACCTGCAGAGCACGTTGTACCGTCCTTGCCTCCAACAGTCATTGTGACAGGCCGCGCCGATACCGTAACTCCGCTTGCAGAGGTCAAGAAGTTCCACGAACGAATGAGAGCAGCTGGAAATTTGTCGGAGCTGAACATTTACGAGGATGTCGGCCACATGTTCACGCCAAAAGGACAGTCAGATAAAGAATTCCCTAATCCAGATAAGGTGGTTCGCCAGCGCGCATACGACGCAATCGACGCATTTCTCGCGAAGCACACTTACATCGTTAATTAAGTTATTTCCAGGTTGGATCATTCACGAATCACAACGTCAAGTGCACCGGCTTAGGCTGAAAGAACTGAAACGTCAATACTTTCAGGGCAAGCGATAGCCCATGGTAGATTTTGCGTATGTCTGCTTTGGGTCGATAACGGCCCTTCGTGACAATCTGCGGAATTTCCTTGGAAGCAGCCTGCTATCCTGATGCCGACCTAACGTCTGCTTATTCAAGTGTTTATGAAAACGATCTGGTCAGCCTTTATTTCTTTCCTTCTACTTTTGCTGGTGCTGATGTTCGCCGCATTCGGTTTTGTCACCGTCAAGCCCCTGCCAGTAAAGCTTTTCGCAATCGCAATGGGGCTACATTTCCTGATTACGTTTATCAGTGCCACCTGGCCAGGGCGGCAAGCAGCCGACAGACTCGTGAAACTCGTTAATTTCTCTGCCGGCGCCTTGTGCGCGGCAGCGATGCTTCTGGTGCTGCAACACTATTTTAATACCGTTCCCATACGATGACCGGAGCTAGGCCCGTTGGTATAGCCAAACAAGGCTTGACGAGTTGAGATGTCCGCTTTGGGTCGATAGCGGACGTGCGCTGGTCCAGTCAGGGCACTAACATGGCGTCCGTGTTCGTAGACGAACTGATGCCATGGCCCGTGCACTTCTTCCCGAAGACCTGTGGTCTCTAATGGCAGCTCATCTTCCGACCCGTCGCCCATCGCCGGAAGGCGGCCGACCGCGCATCGATGATCGCGCGGCCCTGACCGGAATCCTGTTTGTTCTTAAGACTGGAATACCCTGGGAGTACTTGCCGCGCGAACTCGGCTGCGGCAGTGGCCTGACATGCTGGCGTCGCCTTCACGAATGGATGCTAGCCGGCGTTTGGCAGCGTATCGACGAGGCGATTCTTCGACGGCTCCGGGAGCACGACCAGATCATGTGGGATCGAGCTTGCGTTGACGCTGCAAGCGTACCGGCACCTGCCGGGGGCGAGCACACAGGCCGGAACCCAACCGATCGCGGCAAACTCGGAAGCAAACACCATTTGCTGGTCGGTGGCATTGGGTCGTCGAGCGAACCGTGGGTCGGCTACACCGCTTCCGCAGATTGCGCATCCGGTACCAGCGGCGAGCAGACATCCATCAGGCATTCCTGTCGCTTGCCTGCTCGCTCATCTGTTGGCGGTATGTCGAGAGGTTTTGTTAGGCGTACTTAGACGAAAGCCAGGTCGTGGTGGCGGATCGCGTCGTCCAGCCAGTCGTCCGTATGGCCGAAGCGGTAGCCAAGCGCCCTGGCGCGCGAGGTGTCGAGCGCCAAGGGCGTGGCGAAATCGAAGGGCGCCAGCACGCCCGGGGCCGCCGGCGCCACCTTGACGGCGCGCGGGGTCTCGTCGAGGACCGCGGCCACGCGCGCGTGCAGTTCGACACTCGACAGCGCCCCGTCGCAGGCGGCGTTGACCGGACCGCGGAAGTCCTGCATGCCGGTCCACAGCAGGAAGTCGGCCGCTTCCTGGGCTTCCATGAACGAGACCTTGGCGGCCGCATTGGCATAGGGCAGGGTGGCGCGCAGGCGCACCAGGTCGACGTAGTGGGCCAGGCGGCCGGTGAAATCCTCGGGGCCGCCGAGCACGTGGGCCAGGCGCACGGTGGCGAGCGGCAGGCTGCCGTCGCGCTCCAGGTAGGCCTCGGCCTGGATCTTGCCGGACACATAGCATTCGATGGCGCGCGCCGGGTCGTGCCATGGATAGGCCGTGTCGATGCGCTGCGCCAGCACCGGCAGGTCGGTTTCCTGGAAGGGCGCGTCGCGCGGCGCCAGCTCGCGGTAGGCGTCGATGGTCGAGGTCATGACGTAGCGCCCGACCTTGCCGGTGAAGACGCGCACCGAAATGGCGGCGTCCAGCGGCGAGTAGCACATCTGGTCGAACACGATGTCGAAGGAGGCGTCGCGGAAGGCGTTGCGCATCGCTGCTTCGCTTCGCCGGTCGACGCGGATGCGGGAAAACTGGGCGCCGAAGCGCTGGCCGAAGGGATCCGGTGCATATCCGCGGGTGGCGATGGTCACACGGTGGCCCGCGCGCAGCAGGCGCTGCACGAGGAGTTTGCCGAAATAGCGGGTTCCGCCGATCACCAATACATTCTTTGGCATGACTTTTCCTTCCAGGATGGCGTATATTTTCTGCAAAGCAGCAAAAACCATCAAACGAGAAAAAGTACGGACAATGAATAAGAAAAACTTATGCATGGAGGCCGCATGAAACCCTTGCGCAGCTTGTCCGGCCTGATCGACTTCGACTGCGCCGCGCGCTGGGGCAGCTTCAAGCTGGCCGCGCGCGAACTGCACAAGACGCCGGCGGCGGTCAGCCTGCAGGTCAAGCAGCTGGAGGAAAATATCGGCTTTGCCCTGTTCGTGCGCCACCCGCGCCATATCTCCCTGACCGAGAAGGGCCAGGAGCTGGCCATCGCCACCAGCCGCATGCTGGCCGACCTGCGCGCCAAGCTCGCTGCGCTGCAGCGCGGCGACGAGGAGGCGGTGCTGCGGATCTCGACCACGCACTCGTTCGCGATCAAGTGGCTGGTGCCGCGCATGCACCGTTTCACCAAGCTCTATCCCGAACTCGACATCCGCATCGATTCCAACGACGCGCCGGTGGACCTGCAGGCCGACAGCACCGACGTGGCGATCCGCTATGGCCCGGTGAGCGAGGGCGACCCTTCGGTGCTGTTCCGCGAGCGCCTGGTGCCGGTCTACAGCCCCGAACTGCTGGCGCCCGGACAGGAAGCCCTCGGCCTGGCCGACCTGCCGCTGCACCACCTGCTGGTGGTGCAGTCGCCCGAGGCCTGGCTGCAGCTGCTCAACGAGAACCGGGCGCTCAAGGGCAAGTACGACTTCTCGCGCATGTACACGCACTGGGGCGTGCTGGTGCAGGCGGCGGTGGCGGGGCAGGGGGTGGCCCTGGTGCCCTACGGGATCGCATTCGCGGACATCCAGTCCGGCGCGCTGCGCCAGATCCCGTGCAAGAGCGCGCGTTTCGAGAGCGGTTACCGCTTCCTGGTCAATCCGCACAAGGAGCACATGCTCAAGGTGCAGCGTTTCAGGGAGTGGATGGTGGCCGAGATGCGGGCGATGGAAGCGACGCTGGATAGGCGCTGAGCGCTCGGGCCAACTGGCAAGCTTGGGTCCCCGCCTGCGCCGGGACGACGTGCCGAGGTAACTGGCCGCAGGTGATCTGATCATTGGCAGATGATCCGTCATCCCGGCGCAGGCCGGGATTCAAGTGCATGGCGAACACCTGGACACAAACAAAAACGGCGGCCCGCGGGCCGCCGTTCTCATTGGAGCGTCGAGGCGCTTACTTCACGCCGTGCATCAGTTTCTGGATGAGCGGGGCCAGCAGGAACAGCAGCACGCCGCCGCCCAGCAGGATCCAGAAGCCGAAGGTATAGCCGCTCAGCGCCGACGGCACCGACATGCCGGTTTCGCCCGATACGTGCGAGGCGAAGATGCCCGACAGGTTGTTGCCGATGCCGGTCGACAGGAACCAGCCGCCCATGCCCAGGCCGACCAGGCGGGTCGGGGCCAGCTTGGTGACCATCGACAGGCCGATCGGCGACAGGCACAGTTCGCCGATCGACTGGATCACGTAGACCATGAACAGGGTCCAGAACGGGATCTTGCCCTGGTCGTTGATCAGCTGGGTCAGCGCGTACATCAGCAGGCCGAAGGCCAGGCCGTTGAAGATGATGCCGAGGCCGAACTTGCGCGGGATCGACGGGTTCACGTTACGCTTGCCCATGGCGACCCAGATCGCGGCGATGATCGGCGCGCACACGATGATCGCGACCGAGTTCACCGACTGGAACCAGGCCACCGGGAAGGTCCAGCCGCCGAAGTCGCGGTTCACGATCTGGTCGGCCAGGAAGGTGAACGAGCTGCCGGCCTGCTCGAAGAAGCACCAGAACAGGATGTTGAAGAAGAAGATGATCATCATGGCGATGGTCTTGTCGCGCGAGACCTTGCCTTCACGGACGCCTTCGACGATCAGCATCAGCGCCAGGATGATGAACAGGACGCTCAGCACGATCTGCAGGTTCTCGGCGCCGGCCTGCAGCAGCAGGTAGACGCCCGGGATGACGATCAGCGAGCCGATCACGACGCCGATCAGGCGCTTCGGGCTGGCCAGGTCGCCGACCGGCGCGCCGATGCCCTTGAGCTGCTTGCGGCCGATGTAGAACCAGACCAGCGAGATCAGCATGCCGATGCCGGATGCGAAGAACACGATCTTGTAGGCCGGGGTGTCGCCGGTGTTGAACACGTTCTCGGCCAGCACCTGGGTCAGGATCGGCGAGAGGAAGGCGCCGGCGTTGATGCCCATGTAGAAGATGGTGAAGCCGGAATCGCGGCGGGTGTCGTTCAGCGCATAGAGCTGGCCGACCATCGCCGAGATGTTCGGCTTGAACATGCCGTTGCCGACGATGATGGTGGCCAGGCCGAGCTTGAAGACGTCCTGGTTCGGGATGGCGATCATGAACAGGCCGGCCGCCATGAAGACGGCGCCGACCAGGATCGAGCGCTGGTAGCCGATGACGCGGTCGGCGATGTAGCCGCCGAACACGGCGCCGGCGTACACCAGCGCGAGGTAGGAACCGTAGGTGAGGTTGGCGTCGGCCTGGCCGACGGCGTTGCCCTCATAGAACTGGGCGACGATGTAGAGCACCAGGGCCCAACGAATGCCGTAGAACGCGAAGCGTTCCCAGAATTCGGTCATGAACAGCATCCACAACGGAGCTGGATGGCCCATGATCTGCTTGAATTCTGGGATCGGTCCCTTGGCTGAAGTAGCTGCACCGCTCATGCGGTTCCTCCCGAAATAGTTTTATATGACGACGATTTTTTTGTGGAATATCTGTATGCCGGAAATTCCAATAGGCACGCATTTTAGTGTAAATCGCGCATCGCCAGCGAACTTTTTCGGCTTGTGGTAAAGACGTTCGCCCATGGTGCGCACCACCTCATGAATGCCCGCAATCGGGGCGCAGAATGTTGCACTTTGGCGTATATTGGCAAACAGGCCAATCCGTATTACCGATTGAAAGGGAAAACAAAACCATGACCCATGATGTTGTCGATGTTCTCATCTCTCCGGAAGGCCGCCTCGAAGTCCTGTCGAAAGCCGAAGTTGCCAAGCTGCTCGACACCAGCAAGAGCGGCCTGTATGACATATTCCGAAAATGCGCACTGGCCGTGCTCAATACCGGCAGTTCGATCGACGACGGCAAGGAACTGCTCGAACGCTATCGCGATTTCGAGATCAGCATTCTCCAGCGCGAGCGCGGCATCAAACTCGACATCCGCAGCGCGCCTGCCCATGCCTTTGTCGACGGCAAGATGATTCGCGGTATCCACGAGCACCTGTTCTCGGTGCTGCGCGATATCGTCTACGTCCATTTCGATATCACCTCCAACCCCAAATTCGACCTGAACCGCCCGGACGGCATCACCGATGCGGTATTCCACATCCTGCGCAATGCCAACGTGCTGCAGCCGCAGCGCAGTCCGAACCTGGTGGTGTGCTGGGGCGGCCACTCGATCAACCGGGTCGAGTACACCTACACCAAGGAAGTCGGCTATGCGCTCGGCCTGCGCGAGCTGGATATCTGCACCGGCTGCGGTCCCGGCGCCATGAAGGGGCCGATGAAGGGCGCGGCCATCGGCCATTCGAAACAGCGGATTCGCAGTGGGCGCTATCTCGGCATCTCCGAGCCCGGCATCATCGCGGCCGAATCGCCGAACCCGATCGTCAGCGACCTGGTGATCATGCCGGACATCGAAAAGCGCCTCGAGGCCTTCGTTCGCACCGGGCACGGCATCATCGTGTTCCCGGGCGGCGCCGGCACGGCCGAGGAAATCCTGTATATCCTGGGTATCCTGCTGCATCCGGATAATGCGCAAATGCCGTTCCCGCTGATCTTCACCGGCCCGGCGACGGCGGGCGCGTATTTCGAGCAGATCGACCATTTCATCGGCCTGACACTGGGCGAGCAGGCGCAAAAGCGCTACAAGATCATCATCGACGACCCCGACGCGGTAGCCAAGGAAATGTATGCGGGCATCCAGGCGGTGCGCGAATTCCGCAAGGCGCACAGCGACGCCTATTACTTCAACTGGCGCCTGAAGATCGATCCGGAGTTCCAGAAGCCGTTCCGGCCGACCCACGAGAACATGCGCAACCTGAAGCTGCACCGGGCCCAGGAATCGCACCTGCTGGCGGCGGACCTGCGCCGGGCATTCTCGGGCATCGTTGCCGGCAACGTGAAGGAAGAAGGCATCCGCGCGATCGAGCAGCACGGCAAGTACGAGATCCAGGGCGAGAGCGCGATCATGGAGCCGATGGATGCGCTGCTGGCATCGTTCGTGGAGCATAGCCGGATGAAACTGCCGGGCAAGGCGTATACGCCCTGCTACACGATCGTCCAGTAGGCATCTCGCTCGACTTCTTTTTGTCGCAAGTTTAAAGACTGTCGTCCCGGCGAAGGCCGGGACCCAAGTTTGTGGGCGAGCCGACTGCGTTCATTGCTGACACGACGCTACGGAATTGGATCCCGGCCTGCGCCGGGATGACGGTCTTACTGCCAGCTGAAATGGAAAGGTGTGCGAGGCGCGCGCATAAAGCAAAAGGCGGCCGCGCAATCGCACAGCCACCTTTCTCATTCGATCGAGCCGCACCGCGGCCCAAGCATCAATCTTCCTTGCGCAGGTGCGGGAACAGCAGCACGTCGCGGATGTTCGGCGAGTCGGTGATCAGCATCATCAGGCGGTCGATGCCGATGCCGCAGCCGCCGGCCGGCGGCATGCCGTACTCCAGCGCGCGGATGTAGTCCGCGTCGTAGAACATCGCTTCGTCGTCGCCCGCATCCTTGGCCGCCACCTGGGACAGGAAGCGCGCGGCCTGGTCTTCCGGATCGTTCAGCTCCGAGAAGCCGTTGGCGATCTCGCGGCCCACCATGAACAATTCGAAGCGCTCGGTGATGCCTTCACGGGTGTCGGAGGCGCGCGCCAGCGGCGACACTTCGACCGGATAGTCGATGATGAAGGTCGGTTCCCACAGCAGGGCTTCGGCGGTCTCTTCGAACAGGGCCAGCTGCAGCGCGCCCAGGCCGGAGGTGGCGAAAGGCTTGACGCCGAACTTCAGCAGTTCCTGCTTCAGGAAGTCCATCGAATTCAGCTGCTCGGAGGTGTAGCCCGGGGCGTATTTATCGATCGCTTCGACGATGGTCAGGCGCTGGAAGGGCTTGGACAGGTCCAGTTCGCGCCCGCCGTAGGTGAGCACGGCGCTGCCGTTCGAGTCGATCGCGGCCTGGCGGATCACCTGCTCGGTGAAGTCCATGATCCACTTGTAGTCGGTGTAGGCCGCATAGAATTCCATCATCGTGAATTCCGGGTTGTGACGGACCGACACGCCTTCGTTGCGGAAGTTGCGGTTGATCTCGAACACGCGGTCGAAACCGCCCACCACCAGGCGCTTCAGGTAGAGTTCCGGCGCGATGCGCAGGTACATTTCCATGTCGAGCGCGTTGTGGTGGGTGATGAAAGGCTTGGCCGCGGCGCCGCCCGGGATCGGGTGCAGCATCGGGGTCTCGACTTCCATGAAGCCGTGCTTTTCCATGAAGCGGCGCATCGAGGACATTGCCGCGGTGCGCGCCTTGAAGGTGCGGCGCGTCTCTTCGTTCATGATCAGGTCGACGTAGCGCTGGCGGTACTTGGTCTCCTGGTCGGCCAGGCCGTGGAACTTGTCCGGCAGCGGACGCAGGGCCTTGGCGATCAGGCGCAGTTTGATCACCTTGATGGTCAGCTCATCGACCTTGGTCTTGAAGAGCGTGCCTTCCACGCCCAGGATGTCGCCCAGGTCGTAGCTGCGCAGCGCCTCCATGGCTTCTTCGCCGGCCGAATCGACGGTGATGTAGATCTGGATGCGGCCACTGGCCATCGGGCCCGAGCTGTCCTGCAAGGTGGCGAAGGCGGCCTTCTTGCCGGCTTCGCGGCGCAGCATCATGCGGCCGGCCAGCGTGACTGCGACAGGTTCGGCCTCCAGCTCTTCGCGGGTCTTGCCGTTGTAGGTCTCGACCAGGTCGGCGGCCTTGTCCTGCGGGACGAAGTCGTTCGGGAAGGGGTTGCCCTGCTGGCGCAGCGCGGCCAGCTTGGCGCGGCGCTCGGCCATGATCTTGTTCTCGTCGTGCGCCACGACGGGCGACTGGTCTTGGTTTTCCGTAGTCATGATTGGATAGCAGTTCTTATTGGTGTGTCAGGCGAACAGCAGTTCGGCCTTCAGTTCGGAGAAGTCGCGCACGATGGCGATGACGTTGTCGAATCCGGTAAACGCGCTTGCCGGCAGGGTGGTTGTCAGGACGACGCAGCGCATGCCGGCCCGGCGCGCCGCTTCCACGCCCAGCGGCGCGTCCTCGAACACGATGCAGTGTTCGGGCTGCACGCCGCACAGCTCGGCCGCTCGCAGGAACACGTCCGGATGCGGCTTGCCGCGTGCTACGTCCGTGGCGCCGACGACCGCATCGAAATGGCGGCGCAAATCCAGGCCGTCGAGGGTGAACTCGACGTTGGCCGGCGGCGCCGCGGTGCCGACGGCCAGCTTCACGCCGTGCGACTTCGCTTGCGCGATCAAGGCACCGAAGCCGTCGACCGCCTTCAGGTGCGGCCCGTACAGCTCGCGGTAGACCGATTCCTTCTCGTGGTTCAGCAGGGCCACTTCTTCGATCGACAGGTGTTCGCCAAGGTAGCTGCGGATGATCTCGCCGCCCTGGCGGCCCGCCGTCGCCCGGAAGAATTCGTCCGGATCGATGGTGCGGCCGCGCCGCTCGAAGAAGGTGATCCACGAGCTGGTGTGGAAGGCCATGTTGTCGACGATGGTGCCGTCCATGTCGAACACGAAGGCGCGTTGCGTCATGCTCATCGATTACACGCCCTGCTTCAGGGAAGCGGAGATGAAGTCGTCCAGGTCGCCGTCCAGCACGTTCTTGGTGTTGCCGGTTTCAAAACCGGTACGCAGGTCCTTGATGCGCGACTGGTCCAGCACGTAGGAGCGGATCTGGTGGCCCCAGCCGACGTCGGTCTTAGAGTCTTCCAGCTTCTGCTGCTCGCTCATGCGGTTGCGCAGTTCGAGTTCGTACAGCTTGGCGCGCAGCATGTCCCAGGCTTCGGCCTTGTTGCGGTGCTGCGAACGGTCGTTCTGGCACTGCACCACGATGCCCGACGGGGCGTGCGTCAGGCGCACCGCGGAGTCGGTCTTGTTGATGTGCTGGCCACCCGCGCCGGATGCGCGGTAGGTGTCGATGCGCACGTCGGCCGGGTTGATCTCGATTTCGATCGAGTCGTCGACTTCCGGGTACACGAACAGCGAAGTGAACGAGGTATGGCGGCCGTTGGCCGAGTCGAACGGCGACTTGCGCACCAGGCGGTGCACGCCGGTCTCGGTACGCAGGTGGCCATAGGCGTATTCGCCGTCGACCTTGATGGTGGCGGTTTTGATGCCCGCGACTTCACCCTCGGACTGTTCCAGGATCTCGGCCTTGAAGCCCTTGCGTTCGCAGTAGCGCAGGTACTGGCGCAGCAGCATCGAGGCCCAGTCCTGGGCTTCGGTGCCGCCGGCGCCGGCCTGGATGTCGATGAAGCAGTTGGCATGGTCCATCGGATTGCTGAACATGCGGCGGAACTCCATCGCCTCGATGATCTTCTGGATGGCTTCGGCATCGCCGCCGATCGATTCCAGGGTGCCGTGGTCGCCTTCTTCCTTTGCCATCTCGAACAGGTCGGCAGCGTCGGTCAGGTCATTGCGCGCTTTCTCGAGCGTCAGCACGACGCCTTCGAGCGCCTTCTTTTCCTTGCCGAGGTCCTGGGCCCGCTTCTGGTCGTTCCAGACGGCCGGGTCTTCGAGTTCCTGGTTGACCTGTTCTAGTTTCTCTGACTTGCGATCGAAGTCAAAGATACCTCCGAAGTTCGGCTTCACGGCTGCTCAGGTCGTTCAGCAGGGCGGAAATGGCGTTGATGCGTTCAGCTTCCATGGTCTTGGTAGTCTTTTAAGGGGGTTAAACTGGCGTTGAATCGAACCTTCGATTATACCGCAGGACGGCATGGGGCCGGCAGGCACGATTGTCCCGGCTTGCTACCGGGCATGGTGCTGGCATATCATCGCCCGGTTCCGTTCACCGCATACCCCATGGCCATCCACTTGCGTTACCACATTTGCATCGCGCTCGCCCCGGCGCTGCTGAGCCTTCCCGTGCTCGGCGCCACAGCCGTCAGGGCGCCTGCCGCCGGCACCACCGCCACCCTGGCGGTGCTGGAAACCACCGACCTGCATGCGAACCTGGTCGGCTACGACTACTACAAGCTGGCGCCCGAACCCTCGCATGGCTTCGACCGCACCGCCACGCTGATCCACCAGGCGCGCAAGGAATTCCCGAACACCTTCCTGCTCGATAATGGCGACACCATCCAGGGCAACGCGCTGGCCGACTACCAGGCGCTGGTGGAACCGCTGCGCTGCGACCAGACCCTGGGCGTCTACAAGGTCATGAATGCGCTGAAGTACGACGGCGCCGGAGTGGGCAACCACGAATTCAACTACGGCCTGGCTTTTCTCAGCCAGGTGACCGGCAAGCGCTTCCAGGTCGACGGCGTCGACCAGCAAAAAACCTGCGCCGGACCGGCCTTTCCGATGGTGCTGGCCAACGTCTACAGCGCCCGGACCAAGAAGCCCCTGTTCAGCCCCTACGCCATCGTCGACAAGGAAGTGAGCGCGCTGGACGCCCGGGGCAAGCCGGTCAAGGCGATCGTGCGGGTCGGCATCATCGGCTTCACCCCGCCGACCATCATGGAATGGGACCGGCGCTGGCTCGAAGGGCGGGTGAGCACCACCGGCGTGCTCGAGGCCGCGCAGAAGTACGTGCCCGAGATGCGCCGCAAGGGCGCCGACCTGGTCGTCGCGATTTCGCACGGCGGGCTGGACGCCAGCCCCTACACGCCAGCCATGGAGAACGCCAACTGGCACCTGGCGAAGGTGGAGGGCATCGACGCCATGCTGCTGGGCCATTCGCACCAGCTGTTCCCGAATGCCGACAGCACCGCGCCGCAATTCGACCTGCCGGGCGTGGACAAGGCCAGGGGCCTGGTGCACGGCGTGCCGACCGTGATGGCCAGCCTGTGGGGCAAGCACCTGGGCGTGGTCCAGTTGCACCTGAAGCATGACGGCAAGCGCTGGAACGTGGAGAAGAACAAGACCCGGGTCGAGGCGCGCGCCGCGCAGACCGGCGCCAAGTCCTGGGTCGAGGCCGACCCGGCGGTGCTGGCCCTGGTGCAGGAGGAGCACGAGGCGACCATCCGCTACGTGAAGACGCCGGTCGGCGCCACGGACTTTCGCATGTCGAGCTATTTTGCCGACGTCGGCGACATCTCGGCCCTGCAGCTGGTGAATCAGGCGCAGGCCGACTACGTCGAGAAGTACGTCGCGGCCAACCTGCCGCAGTACAAGGACCTGCCGGTGCTGTCGGTGACGGCGCCCTTCAAGAGCGGCATGGCCGGTCCCGCCGACTACACCGACGTCAAGGCGGGTGACCTGGCGCTGAACAATGCGGCCGACCTCTACCTGTACCCGAACTCGCTGTACGCGGTGAAGGTGAACGGCGCCGGGCTCAAGGCCTGGCTGGAAAAGTCGGCGCAGCGCTTCCATACCATCGACCCGGCGAAACCCGCGCCGCAGGCCCTGGTCAACCTGGCCGTGCCCAGCTATAACTTCGACACCATCACCTCGCCGGACGTCAGCTACGAGATCGACGTGACGCGTGCGCCGGGCGAGCGCATCCGCAATCTGCGCTGGCGCGGCAAGCCGGTGGCTGCGCAGCAGGAATTCCTGGTCGCGACCAACAACTACCGCGCCAGCGGCGGCGGCCACTTCCCGGGCCTGGACGGCAGCAGGACCGTGATCGCCTCGCCCGACAACAACCGCGACATCATGATCGCCTACGTGCGCGCGGCGAAGAAGCTGACCCGCGCCGCCCACGCATCGGCGCGCAGCTGGCGTTTCACGAAGGTGGCGACGGCCGGGCGGGTGGTGTTTTCGGCGCCGCCGGGCATGGCCGCGCTGGCCCATGAGGCCGGACTGCACAACGTGACCCAGGTCGCGGACGACGACGGCCGCGGCAAGGGCGCGGCCCTGTACGCGATCGACTTGTCGAAATGAAGCGGCTGATCGTAGCGGCCATGGCCGCCTGCCTGCTGGCCCAGCCGGTCCTGGCCCAGCATGGGGACGAGGCCGACGTCGCCCTCAAGCGCGGATTGACACACCGCGACGGCGGCGATGCGGCGCTCGCGGCACACTGGCTGGGCGTGGCGGCCGCGCGCGGCGTGCCGGAGGCGATGTTCCTGCTGGCGAACATGCTGCTGGAGGGTGATGGCGTGCCCAAGGACGAGGCCGCCGCGCGGCGCTGGCTGGAGCAGGCCACGCAACTGGACTATCCGGAGGCCTGGCAGCAGCTGGGGATGATGGAGAGGGATCCCGAAAAGGCGGCGCAGTATTTCCGGCGGGCGGCGCATGCGTTGACGCACCGGGCGGAGGGGAAGCGGTAAAAGCTCGCTGGTAAAATTGGATCCCGGCCTGCGCCGGGATGACGGCCTCTAGGCCGCAGGCCGCGGATACGTCATTCCCGCGCAGGCGGGAATCCAAGTTCGTCGCGGAACTGATAATACACTCAATGCAGCTGCTTCTTCTCCGGCTGCACCAGCACGAACGGACTCACCACCGACGCCCACAGCGTCGCATCCGCCGCCGTCCAGGTCTGCGCCTGCAGGTCGCTGACCTTGGCCACGGTGCCCGCATGCATCCATTTCATGATGCTGTCCTTGTCGTCGTGCGCCACGCGCAGCGCGACGTCGATCAGGTCGAGTTCCTCGCTCACGTAGATCACCGAGCCGCTGGCGAAATGGCGCGACAGTTCGCTCCATTTGATGCGGCCGGTCTCGCGGTTGATCTTGTCGTGCAGCTCGGTGTCTTTTTCTGGATTGGTCTTCATGTTCTTCGATTGCTAGGTGATCTCGACCGTCGGTTGCGGCGAACCCGCCCATGTTAACCGATAGGTCTGCGCCTTGCGCACATTGCCCACCAGTGCGGGGCGAAAGCAGGCGAGGTTGGTGCCGTTCGGGTCGCGCACGCTCGGGTAGATGATGCCCATCGAACCCTGTTCCATCAGCGCGGCCGCCAGCGCCTGCGAGGCGATATAGCTGTCCGGGTCGAGGCAGGATTGGTAGGCGTCGGCGCCGCGCAGGTCGTGAAAGCCGGCATTGAAATCGGCCAGCAGCATCTGGTAGCTGACGCTGTCGTCGAAGCGCCGAATCTCGGCATACTCGACCGTCTTGTGGAAGATGACCTCGGCGAGCGCCGTCTCGGCCGCGAAGGCGCAATACCAGGCGCCGCGCTCGCCGTCGTTGAAGCGGCTGCCTTCCGGGCGCGCATAGGTGAAGGCCGCGTTGATGATGCGGAAATTCGGCAGGCCGAACACCAGTTCGTCCATCCCGATGCCCGGCAGCAGGCCGGATTCGCCGCGCAGGCGCTCGTTGGTGGCGTTGTCGAGGTCGAACAGGTCGCGCAGCACCACGTCGTCCTCGGCCAGCGGCGCCAGCACGGAATCCTCGACGTCGGCGAAGCGGGACGGGATCAGCCGGCAGGTGTCGTACTGGCGCAGCTGGGTGATTTTGTGCAGCGGCAAGGTCAGAGGCCTCCGCGACGCGCGTCCAGCAGCTTGCGCACCGTCTGCATCGCGATCAGGCCCCCGCCCAGCATGTAGGCGAGCGGCGTGCGGCCGGCGAATACCTGGTTGGTATTGGGCAGGTGCACCCATTCGTCGGCCAGCTTGTCGCCGTACAGGATGTGCAGGGCCTTGTAGATGCCGAGCAGGTAGGAGATGCGCGTGATGCGGTCGACCTCCAGCACCCGGTCCGGGTTCTTCTTCCAGTCGTAATAGGAGGACGAGGACAGGCCGCCGAGCAGCTCGCGCGCATCGTCGTCGCGCACTCCCCAGCTGGCTGCCAGCTTGAAGAAGCCCATCAAGGCCGAGCGCGACAGGCGCTCGCGTTCGGCCCGTGAATTCAGGTCGACCAGGGTCGCCGGTTCGAAGCGGCTTTTCGGGTAGGAGTAGGCTAGGCTCATCATGATTCTCCGTAATTGGATTCTTTATACTCCATTTCCGGACTCATTGCAACTATTGGTTGTCAGCGCTGCGCGCCCATGACAGAATTATTGATCTTGCTGTATAGAAAAAAGCTTAATCAATAATAAGCCCGTACACAGATCAGGAGACACCCTCAATGCGCCTGCGTTCGCTTTCTCTTCTTGCCGCATGCCTGATGCTGGCTGCCGCTGCCGGCAATGCGCGCGACTCGAACAGCGCGCTCAAACGCCAGGTAATGGAAGCCGAACGCGGATTCGCCGCCACCATGAAGGCGCGCGATTTCGAAGCATTCAAGCGCTTCGTCGCGGACGAGGCGATCTTTTTCGGCGCCGAGGGGCCGCTGCGCGGCAAGGCGGCCATTGCCAGGGGCTGGCGCCAGTACTACGACAAACCGCAGGCGCCGTTCTCGTGGGAGCCGGAAGAGGTGGAGGTGGTGGCATCGGGCACGCTGGCCTATAGCGGCGGGCCGGTCTACGACGCGGCGGGCCAACGCATCGGCCGCTTCCATTCGATCTGGCGCCTGAAGGCGCCCGGGCAGTGGGAAGTGGTCTTCGACCGCGGTTCGGATTTCGCACCGCCAGCGACAAGAAAATAACACCGGGGGTCAGGTCTGACATTTGGACACGAGCTCGAGCGTTACCCTATGGTACTGCTCAGCCCGTGTCTGAATGTCAGACCTGACCCCAGGTTTTCAGACCCCAGGTTTTTCAGGCCGGCTCGGCGTGTTCGACCAGCAGCTGGACCTTGGTCACGCCGTTGTATTCGTTCGCATCGAGCCGGAAGGCCACGCGGGCCCGCTCCGGCAGGCTGTCGGTGTGCCCGAACCAGATCGCGTCGTAGCGCCGCCCGTTCTTTTCCAGCAGCAGCTTGAGGTGGCGCTCCTTCAGGATGCGCTGGCTCACCACGCGGAACTCGTCGCAGAACACCGGCGGGGCGAAGCCCTGGCCCCAGACCTGGCCGTCCATCTGTTCGATGAACTGGGTCGAGTAAAACTCGTCCTCGAGCGGTCCGTCGGTCTCGACGATGCGCTCCAGCTGCGCCTGCGTCAGCCAGGCCTGGCCGACCGCTTCGAAGGCTTGCTGGAAGCTGTCGAAGTGCTCGCCGCGGATCGACAGGCCGGCCGCCATGGCGTGACCACCGAACTTGTCGATCAGGCCGGGCACCCGCTTGGAGACCAGGTCGAGGGCGTCGCGCAGGTGAAAGCCCGGGATCGAGCGGCCCGAACCCTTGATCCAGCCGTCGCCCGCCGGGGCGAAGGTGATCGTCGGCCGGTAGAATTTTTCCTTCAGGCGCGAGGCGACGATGCCGATCACGCCCTGGTGCCAGCCCTCGTCGAACACGCTGATCGTGCTTGCCCCCGAAGGCTCGAAGCTGTCCAGGTGGAGCAGGGCGGTGTCCTGCATCTCGGCCTCGATCTCGCGGCGCTTGAGGTTGATCTCGTTGAGCTGCTGGGCGATCGCCCAGGCGCGGCCGACGTCGTCCGTCACCAGGCATTCGATCCCGAGCGACATGTCTTCCAGCCGTCCGGCGGCATTCAGGCGCGGACCCAGGGCGAAGCCGAGGTCGAAGGGCGACGCGCAGCGCGCTTCGCGGCCGGCCACCCGGAACAGGGCGGCGACGCCCGCATGCATGCGCCCCGCGCGCATGCGCTTGAGGCCCTGCGCCACCAGGATGCGGTTGTTGGCATCGAGCTTGACCACGTCGGCCACCGTGCCCAGCGCCACCAGGTCGAGCAGGCTGTCGAGCTTGGGCTGGGTCTGGGCATCGAACACACCGCGCCGGCGCAGTTCGGCGCGCAGCGCCAGCAGCACGTAGAACACCACGCCGACGCCGGCCAGGTGCTTGCTGGGAAAGCCGCACTCGGGCTGGTTCGGATTGACGATCACGCGCGCCGGCGGCAGCGCGTCGCCCGGCAGGTGGTGGTCGGTGACCACGACTTCGATGCCGCGCCGGTTCGCTTCCAGCACGCCGTCGATGCTGGCGATGCCGTTGTCGACCGTGATGATGACGTCGGGCGATTTTTCCCGCGCGGTGAGTTCGACGATCTCGGGCGTCAGGCCGTAGCCGTACTCGAAGCGGTTCGGCACGATGTAGTCGACCTGCGCCCCCATCATGCGCAGGCCGCGCAGCGCGACCGCGCAGGCGGTGGCGCCGTCGCAGTCGTAGTCGGCGACGATGGTCATGCGCTTGCCGGCGGCGATCGCGTCGGCCAGGAAGCTTGCTGCCGCGTCGATGTGTTTCAGCCCGCCGGGCGGCACCAGCGCCGCCAGTTCGCTGGACAGTTCGCGCACGTCGAGCAGGCCGCGCGCCGCGTAGATGCGCGCCAGGACCGGGTGGACCCCGCCCTGGCGCAGCATTTCGGAGGTGCGGAAAGGGCAGGGACGGGTGGTGATTCTGGTGGTAATGCTCAAGTCAGTCGTTCCAATGTCGGCCGGCGCCAGAATTTGCGCTGGGCCATGGCGGTCGTGGTGAATTCGGCAAGGGTTTCGCGGCTGCTCAGGACCAGCTTGAGCTCCTTGATGCGGCCCTGCACCAGCGCCGCATGCAGCGGCGCGAACAGTTTTTCTTCCAGGTGCTGGACCTGCTGCAACCAGACGCCCCAGTCGGAGGCGATGGCGGCGTCCGCAAGCATGCCGACCACCAGCAGGCCGTCCTGCGCCAGCGCGCTGTCCAGGCCGTCGAGCGATGCGAGGGATTCGCTGGACAGGCCGCGCACCCATCCCGGCACGCCGATGCTGGCCAGCCGGCCGCCGGCGCGCGCCAGAGCGCCGGTCGATGCTTTCGATGCACCCCACAGCCAGAAGGAATTCACGCCGGGGAGGCGGCGCGCTTCGCGCGCGGCGTTCACCGGATGGGTATGCCACAGCATCTGCACCTCGTTCTGCAGCCGGCGCAGGGGCAGGGCCTGCTTGCCGCGCGGGACGAAGTCGCTCAGGTCCATGCCGGCCACGGTGTCCGGGGTGGCGGCCTCGATGGCGGCCCAGTCGTCGGCGCGCAGGAACCAGGTCTGGGCATCGCCGTACTGGAGCGGGTGGCCGATTTCTTCGCACAGCGGCCGGGCGGCCTCGTACAGGGCGCGGCTCTCGTCCTCGCCCAGGCCCAGGTGGCGCAGGTCGGCCATCATCGAATGGCTGCGCGCGATCTGGATGTGGGCCGGGTTGACGATGTACCAGGTGCCGTCTTCCGGATCGAGGCCGAAGCCGCGCATGGCGGCGGCGGCAAAGGCCGGCAGGCCTTCGGGCGACAATCCGAGCGTGCGGGCCAGCCACTGCTCGTGCGGCAGGGCGCGCGCGGTATCGGCAGCGGCGCCGCGTTCGTAGGCGCTGGTACGGGTGAGCAGGGCGGCCAGCGCCGGGGTCTGCAGGGCCCGGACCAGGTCGGGTGCGAATTCGGGAAGCGGCAGCAGGTGGGGCAGGACGAGCGTAATGTGCGACATACCGCTATTTTAGGGCAAATACGCGTCCAGCGAACGGTCGTGCAGCGGCCCGCTTGCACCTCGCCACACGCGCCATGCTTTCTTTTGCGCCACAAAAGTCCGATGTCTGGCAAACTGTCGGGTTGGCAAACCAATAACGCACATTTACCGATTTCATGAGCATCACCCACAAGCTGCCCTACGAATGGCAGGTCGGCCTGCGCTACACCCGCGCCGGCAAGCGCAGCGGGCGCAACAGCTTCATTTCCTTCATCTCGATGGCCTCGGTGGCGGGCATCGCGCTGGGTGTGGCCGCGCTGATCGTGGTGCTATCGGTGATGAACGGCTTCCAGAAGGAGGTCACCGCGCGCATGCTGTCGGTGCTGGCCCACGTCGAGGTGTTCGACGTGCACGGCGAGATGCCGGGCTGGCGCAGCGCCGTCCAGGAAGCGCTGCGCAACCCGAAGGTGCGCGCCGCGGCGCCGTTCGCCGAGACCCAGGCCATGCTGCTCAGTGACGGCGTGATGAAACCGGTGCTGCTGCGCGGGATCGACCCGGCCCAGGAGGTCAAGGTGTCGGATGTGGCGAAACACATGCGCGAAGGCCGCTTCGACAGCCTGCGGCCGGGTTCCCATAACGTGGTCATCGGCCGCGCCCTGGCCCGCTCGCTCGACGTCGGCGTGGGCGACCGCGTGACGCTCCTGATGGCGTCCACCCCGGCGCAGGCCCAGGGAGCCGCCCAGGATGGGACGCTGCCGCGCACCCGGCCCCTCACCGTGGCCGGCATTTTCGAAGCCGGCCATTTCGAATTCGATTCCTCGCTCGCCTTTGCCAACATCGAGGACGCCCAGCAGCTGGCCGGCGTGTCGGCGCCGGCCGGCATCCGCCTGCGCCTGGCCGACATGGACCAGGCGCCGCGCGTGGCGAGCGAACTGCAGGGCGGCATGACGGGCGAGCTGTTCATCCGCGACTGGTCGAAGGTCAACGCGATCTGGTTCGCCGCCGTCGAATCGCAAAAGCGCATGATGTTCATCATCCTGACCATGATCGTGGCGGTGGCGGCCTTCAACCTGGTTTCCACCCTGGTGATGACGGTGCGCGACAAGCAGTCCGACATCGCGATCCTGCGCACGCTGGGCGCCTCGCCGCGCTCGATTCAAACCATCTTCATGGTGCAGGGCACCCTGGTCGGCGTGCTCGGCGCCGTGCTGGGCGTGGGCCTGGGCGTGGCGGTGGCCATGAACATCGACGTCATCGTGCCCTTCATCGAACGCCTGTTCAAGGTGCGGTTCCTGTCGCAGGAGGTCTACCTGATCAGCGAGATTCCTTCGCAGCTGCGCTGGGGCGACGTCGGCTGGATCGGCGGCGTGGCCGTGCTGCTGGCCTTCGCCGCGACCCTGTACCCGAGCTGGTCGGCGGCGCGCGTGAAGCCGGCCGAGGCGCTGCGCTACGAATGAGGATGACGCACCCGACGATGACAATCTGGCCACGCCTGTGCCTCCTGTGGCACACTGCGGCCTCGCAACGACGACCCGGAATATGAGACTCACCCAGAACCTGCCCTACGAATGGCTGGTCGGCCTGCGCTACACGCGCGCCGGCAAGCGCAGCGGCCGCAACAGCTTCATTTCCTTCATCTCCCTGATCTCCGTGTCCGGCATCGCGCTGGGCGTGGCGGCCCTGATCATCGTCCTGTCGGTGATGAACGGCTTCCAGAAGGAAGTCACCGACCGCATGCTGTCGGTGCTGGCCCATATCGAGGTTTTCGACCGGAGCGGCAGCATGCCGGACTGGCGCGCGGCGGGGCAGGAAGCCCTGAAGAACCCGGCGGTGCGCGCCGCCGCGCCTTTCGTCGAGACCCAGGGCCTGCTGGAAGGCCGGGGCGTGATGCGCCCGTCGATCATCCGCGGCGTGCTGCCCGCGGAAGAACCGAAGGTGTCGGATGTGGCCAAACAGGTCAACCAGGGCAGCCTGGATTCGCTCAGGCCCGGCGCCTATAACATCGTGCTGGGCCATGCGCTGGCACGCTCGCTCGGCGTGGGCATCGGCGACAAGGTCACCATGCTGCTGGCGCAGGGCCAGATCACGCCGGCCGGCCTGCTGCCGCGCAGCCGCAGCTTCACCGTCTCCGGCATCTTCGAGGCCGGCCACATGGACTTCGACGCCGCGCTCTCCTTCATCCACGTCGAGGATGCGCAGCGCATGGAACGCTTGAGCGCACCGATGGGCCTGCGCCTGCGCATCGACGACATGCGCCAGGCCCCGGTTGTGGCCGAGGAACTCAAGAAGTCGATGCCGGGCAATCTGGAGATGCGCGACTGGTCCAAGCTCAACGCCACCTGGTTCGGCGCCGTACAGACCGAGAAGAAGATGATGTTCATCATTCTCACCCTGATCATCGCGGTGGCCGCCTTCAACCTGGTGTCCACCCTGGTGATGACGGTGACCGACAAGCAGGCCGACATCGCGATCCTGCGCACCCTGGGCGCCTCGCCGGCCTCGATCCGGAAGATCTTCATGGTGCAGGGCGGCCTGGTCGGCATCATCGGCACCTTCCTCGGCGTGGGCCTGGGCGTGCTGGTGGCCCTGAACATCGACGTCATCGTGCCCTTCATCGAAGCTGTGCTGGGTGTGCAGTTCTTGTCGAAAGATATCTACCTGATCAGCGCGGTCCCGTCCGACCTGCGCTGGCCGGACGTTTTCAAGATCGGCGGCGTATCCGTGCTGCTGGCGTTTGCTGCGACCCTGTACCCGAGCTGGGCGGCGTCGCGCGTGAAACCTGCGGAGGCGCTACGTTATGAATAATTCAACCACCCCCGTCCTGTCCTGCCGCGGCCTGGGCAAGACCTTCAAGCAGGGCGACTACGTCGTCAAGGTGCTGGACGGGATCGATTTCGCCATCCATCGCGGCGAGCGCGTCGCCATCGTCGGGGCATCCGGTTCCGGCAAGTCGACGCTGCTGCACCTGCTGGGCGGGCTCGACACCCCGTCGACGGGTTCGGTCACCCTGCTGGGCGAGGATTTCGCCACCCTGTCGGAAACCCGGCGCGGCGAGCTGCGCAACTCCTCGCTCGGCTTCGTCTACCAGTTCCACCACCTGCTGCCGGAATTCTCGGCGCTCGACAACGTCATGATGCCCCTGATGATCCGGCGCGAAGCGCGCGAGACGGCCTTGCGCAAGGCCGAGGCCATCCTCGGCCGCGTGGGCCTGGGTAAGCGCGTGGTGCACCGGCCCGGCGAACTGTCCGGCGGCGAGCGCCAGCGCGTGGCCCTGGCGCGCGCCCTGGTGACCGAGCCGGCCTGCGTGCTGGCGGACGAGCCGACCGGCAACCTCGACCACAGCACCGCCCAGTCGATTTTCGACCTGATGCTGGAACTGTCGCGCACCCTCGGCACGGCTTTCGTCATCGTCACCCACGACATGGAGCTGGCGCGCCGCTGCGACCGCGTGTTCCGCCTCACCGAGCACGGGCTGCAGGCGGCGGAGGCCTGACATGTGGATCGACACCCACTGCCACCTCGACGCCCACGAATTCGGCGCGCAGTCGCTGGAGGTGGCGGAGGAGGCGCGGCGGGCGGGCGTGTCGATGATCGTCGCGATGGCGGTCGAGCGCGGCAACTTCGGCGCCGTGGCCGGGCTGGCCGCGCAGGCGCCGAACGTCGCCTATGCGCTCGGCATCCACCCGATCTGCGTGCCGCAGGCGCAGGACGACGACCTGCTGGCATTGCGCGGCGCGGTGGAAGCGGCGATGAAGGATCCGAACTTCGTCGGCGTGGGCGAAATCGGCCTGGATTTCTTCATTCCGATGCTGTGCGAGCCGCTCATGCGCGAGAAGCAGGAGCGCTTCCTGCGCGAGCAGCTGCGCATCGCGCGTGATTTCGGCCTGCCCGTGATGCTGCACGTGCGCCGCTCGCAGGACCAGGTGCTCAAGCACCTGCGGCAAATTCGTCCCTTGGGGGGCATCGCGCACGCCTTCAACGGCAGCTTCCAGCAGGCGCAGAATTTCATCGACCTGGGCTTTCACCTGGGTTTTGGCGGCGCCATGACCTTTACCCGCGCGCTGCAGATCCGGCGGCTGGCGGCCGGGCTGCCGCTCACGGCGATCGTGCTGGAGACCGATTCGCCGGACATCGCGCCGTCCTGGATCCACCCGGGGCGCAACACGCCCGACCAGTTGCCGGCTATCGGCGCCGCCCTGGCGGAGCTGCGCGGGATCGGGCTGGACGAGGTACGCGAAGCGGCGCACCGGAACACGCTGGCGGCGATTCCGCGCCTGGCCAGCTACCCGTTCGGTTAGTAAATTACTACTAATCTTTTCTTCGGTAGCGTCCCGTGCGCCGTCCGGTAGCGCAGACCATGGCCGTTTCGCTTAGTTCGCCCAAGGCATGATGAGCGCACTCAATGCCGTGGTTCAACCCTTCTGCCAAGATGCACTCTTCGCTGCTCCTGCAGCACAGCCACAACGGAGAGTGATTTGGATAGCGCGAGCGAATTCCTGCGGATGCTACGGCACGAGAAGTCGCTGACCACCGCCCACCGGCCGATCCGGCTGCGCCTGGGCCATGCCGACCATCTTGCCGACGAGTTGCTGCTGCCGCAGCGGGTGCAAGGCTTCGAGGCGGTGTGCGGCGGCTTCGAATACGTCGTCACCTGCGTCGCCGACACGCCGCGCCTCCCGCTCAAGGAACTCATCGCGCTCCCCGCCGAACTGCAAATGGTCACCGACCGCGGCCAGCTGCGCAGCATCTGCGGCATCGTCGCCGAGGCGCGCGCCGGCGACCACGACGGCGGCCTGGCGGTCTACCAGCTGGTGCTGCGCGACGCCCTGGCCGTCATGGAAAAGCGCGTCAACAGCCGCGTCTTCCGCTACCAGAACGAACTCGAGATCGTGCAGGTCCTGTTCGACGAATGGCGCCAGTCCAACAGCGTCATGGCCAGCGCCTTCGACTACGAACTCGACCCGCTGTTCGACATGCGCCTGTACCCGCCGCGCGAGCAGACCATGCAGTACAACGAGTCCGACGCCGCGTTTGTCCGCCGCCTGCTCAAGCGCCGCGGCATCGCCTGGACCTTCCGCCCGGGCCGCGCCCGCGCCGGCAGCGCCGACCACGACGCCGACGACACCCCCGTCCACACGCTGGTGCTGTTTTCCGACCCCGCCTCGCTGCCGCGCAGCCCCGCCGGCAGCGTGCGCTACCACCGCGACCACGCCACCGAGGAGCGCGACACCGTCGTCTCCTGGTGCGCCGCGCGGCGCCTGCAGCCGGGCAGCATCACGCGCCACAGCTGGGACTACCGCAACCCCACCGGCACCCAGTTCATGAGCACCAGCGCGCGCAGCATGGCCGACCAGGGCCGCAGCGGCAATGCGCTGGCGGCGAGCCTGGACGACTACCTGGTCGAGATGCCGCATGCCGGCAACGACGTCGAGGACCACTGGCGGCTCGGCCAGGTGCGCATGAACCGGCACGAATTCGACACCAAGTGCTTCCATGGCGAAGGCAGCGTGCGCGACCTGTGCGCCGGCGAGTACTTCAGCTTGAGCGGCCATCCGGAAATCGACACCCACCCAGAAAGCGAGCGCGACTTCGTCGTGACCGCCGTCTGGCTGGAAGCCGAGAACAACCTGCCGGCCGACCTGTCGGCGCGCGTGCGCCGGCTGATGGGCCCCTATACCCCGATCGATGCGATGCTGGCGCCGAACGAGCATCCGGTGGCCGGCGACGGCGTGCGGGTGCGGATGCGCTTCGATTGCGTACGGCGCGGCATTGCGCTGGTGCCGGCGTTCGACCCGCGCATCGACCTGCCGCATCCGCAGCTGCAAAGCGCCATCGTCACCGGGCCGCCGGGCGAGGAAGTGCATTGCGACGCGCTGGGGCGGGTGAAGATCCGCTTCCCGGGCATGCGCACGGTCGACCACAAGCATGCGCATGGCGCCGGGGCGTCGGATACGCCGGCCGATTCGGCCTGGGTGCGGGTCGCGTCGAACTGGGCCGGCAACGGACCCGGCGCCAACCAGCAGTGCGGCACGCTGTCGCTGCCGCGCGTCGGCAGCGAAGTCCTGGTGGCCTTCCTCGGCGGCGATCCGGACCGGCCGGTGGTCCTGTCGCAGGTCTTCAACCAGCGCGGCGAGCCGCCTGCATTCAGCCGGGCCGGCGGCTTGCCCGGAAACCGCTACCTGTCGGGGACCCGGACCCGCGAGATCGGCGGCGCGCGCGGCAACCAGCTGCGCTTCGACGACACCCGCGGCGAGATCAGCGCCCAGCTGGCGAGCGACCATGGCGCGTCGCAACTGAACCTCGGCTGGCTCACGCAACCCAAGGCCAACGGCACTGCCGCCCCGCGCGGCGAAGGCGCCGAGCTGCGCAGCGACCACAGCGTGGCGATCCGCGGCAGGGAAGGCGTGCTCCTGAGCGCGGAGGCGGCGTCGGGCGCCGAGGGCGAACAACTGGCGCGCGCCGGTCTGCTCGGCCTCGCTGAGCTGATGCAGAGCATCGCGGACGAGGTGGCCAAGCTGGCGGAACAGCATACGGAAGACGAGCCGAGCGCGCAGCGCCTGGGCGAGCTGTCCGACAAGCTGCGGCGCTGGGACCAGGGTTCCAACGTGGCGCCGGGTGACAAGGGCGCGGAACCGATCGTGGCCGTGACCGCCCCGGCGGGCATCATGCTGGCCAGCCAGGACAATGTCGCGCTCGGGTCCGAGACCCAGCTCGACATGGTCAGTGGAGGGGATGCGCGGACCTCGGCAGGGAAGAACATCTTCCTGCGCGCCGCGCGCGGGATCAGTGCTTTTGCCCAGGCGCTGGGGGTCAAGCTGGTGGCGGGGCGTGGAAATGTCCTGCTGGAGGCCCATCAGGGCAATGTCGAGGTCAAGTCGTCGGGCAAGATCAGCCTCATTTCGGCGGAAGCCATTCATATCGAGGCGCCGGTGGTGCGGATCATCTCGCAGGGCGCGCAGACGGAATGGAGCAATGACACAATCACGCTGCAAAGCGCCGGCCAGCACATCATCAATGCAAGCGGGCTCACCCGCGGCCCCGCCGGTGGTGGAAAGCCGACAAAACCCGACTTTGCGAAAAGCGCATTAAAGGCCACGGAGCGTGTTGTCCTGCGCCATCTCCAAACGCGCGAACCGATTCCACACCAAAATTATATTGCCCACCTCCGCGACGGCAAGACCATCCAGGGCACCAGCGACGCGGAAGGGCGCACCGAACTGGTGCAGAGCGACGAACTGGGGCCGGTGCGCTTCGAGCTTCTTCCGTCATCCACCTAAGCTGTCGGGAACCGTCATGCGTGAACCGACCAGGCCATTGCCTCCGCTCGTCCCTCTGTCGCATGGGGGTTGGGAAGTAAATTCATTCATGTCCTCCGCGGACTACACCATCCGCGGCCTGGGACTTGTCCCTCCCAACAAGATTGTCCCTGTGATCGTTGTACCCGGAATTATGGGTACAAACCTTCGGGCCAAACAAAAACCGCGCTTGGGACGTTTAGAGGATGAGCGGAATAGGATGGTCGAACCCGGCCGGCCTGCCTGGCGGCCGCCTAACGGTGACAGCGGAGGGCTCAAGGCGGCGAACATCTGGGACATGTATACGCCGCGAGAGCGTCAGTTGCTGTTAGACGCTGCCACGCTGGAAGTGGACCCCGACGGACCCATCGTCATACCGAAGTCCGAGGACAGCTATGTCCTGAGCGAGCGCGACCTTCGGGAACGCGGTTGGGGCGAGCTGCATGCCGACTCGTACGGCGGACTTCTTTATGCCTTGCAAACTCGGTTGAATCAGACGTTCGGGTTTGACGAGCATGGCAAGAAGCGCTTTGTCCAACCGCATTGGAAGGAAGTGATGGCCTGTGATCCTCGGCGATGGGGGCTGCGCCAATTCGCGCCCCTCACGGAAGATCATCTCGTGAAGCATGCCGAGTACTACTTTCCCGTCTATGCCGCTGGTTATTGCTGGTTACAAGACTGTAAGACGTCAGCAGAAATGCTGGAGAAGCGCGTTCTTGAAATCATCAATTCGTGGGAGGGGGCGAAGCGGCAGTGCTCGAAAGTAATCTTGGTAACGCATTCGATGGGAGGCTTGATCGCTAGAGCATGCGCCAGGCGCATTCCCGACAAAATTGCTGGCGTCATCCATGGTGTCATGCCGGCACTGGGCGCACCAGTTGCCTATCGCAGGCTTGCATTTGGGACGGAGCCGTCTTCACCGAACAGTTCACCTCTGAAGAAATTTGCAGACTCTAGAGTGGCAATGATTTTGGGAAATCGCGCTGAAAAGACGACGCCTGTCTTGGCTACATCGCCCGGGGCGCTCGAGCTTTTGCCGAATCACCTGTACCCGCACCCTTGGTTGCATGTCCGTGTGTTCAGGTTCACTAGCGGACCGCAAGGAGCGAACCAGGCAGGAGAGACCGGCGCGCACAGCTACCAAACAAAACCGAACGATGCACTGTCGTTCCCCAATGCAAACCTGCAGAATCCTTACGATTTGTATCGTGACATGAAATTCTGGTTTCGCTTGGTTAATCCGGAGCTTGCCGACCCTGCTGGCAAATATGACAACAGTAAACGAGACGGAGTGGTGTCCGCAATTAAGAAGGCGATCAATACTGCCGAGACCTTCCATAGAACGCTTGGGGACTACTACCACCCGAATACCTATGCATTTTATGGTGACGATAAGGAACAGCTTTCATTCGGGCAGGTGAGGTGGGTTGCCCTTCAGCAGGCAGGTTCGGCTACGGCGCTCACGCCTGCCAATCTAACAGCCGCGCGATATATCGGTCAGTCTGAAACCGGGCAGCGGCGCGTGCTCGTCGAGGGCAAGACCGAGCTTCGTTTCGCGCCCGATCAGCAGGACGCTCGAGGTGACGGGACCGTACCGCATCAATCCGGCGCTGGACCGGCCGGCAAAGTAAAACAGGTGTTTGCGACGGAGGGCTACGACCACCAGGGATCGTATAACAATGAGCACATGCTCATGTTAACGCTCCGATTGATTACCAAGATCGTCCAGGAGATCTCGTGAAGAATTGGCTCCGGAGCCGGCCGGCAAGAATGCTGGCCGGGGCTCTGTGCGCGGGATTGTTCGCCACATGGGCGGTGGGCAAAGTATTGGATAAACGCGAAGAAAGCCGACGAGACCAACATGAGGTAGCCCGAATGACCGGCAAAATGAAAACCGTATGTGTCGGCAGGTTCTTGATTGACGTGCCGGAAGAAGCAGAGATTGAGTTGAGACAGGCGCGCATCGATGGTTTCGACATCTCGGCTTTCACCGAAACTGCGGAGGAGTTCCAGAAGCGTGTTGCCGACCGTGAGTCGCAGATCAGGTCCAAGCCGGACTGGCGTGGTGGTAACAAGAATCTGGAATCGGCGAGGAATGTGACGACCGACAGCGGCCTCGTCGGCAAAATCTTTATACATAGCCGGACGGTGGAAGAAGGAACACAGGGCAACGGTCTTGGCGGAGTGGAGCGCTATCGCGATGAGGGCATTACGACAGAGGCCCTCGTGCACGCCCATGGCGTAAGCATCGATCTGTTCTTTGAAGACAGAAATCCCGAATTAATCGAGGATCTTCCCACGCTGGTTAGCCAGCTTGTAGCGAACCCGGACAACCGTATTCCTACCGAGCCGGGATTCTGTATGGATCGCCTCTATGTCCGCGACCCGCTCAGCGCCGGTCAGCGCGAGCAAATCATGATGTTTGGGCGGCTACCAAATCATCCGGATGTCGAGTTCATGTTCATTGTTTCGGCTGGACTGAAACCGGAGCCGCATGGCGTCTTGGCGAGGAGTGATGCTGTACTCGAAGGGCTGCCGATGGCCGATCGAATGCGTATCACAAGATTACGAGCGGCACCGCGGGAGATCGGAGGCCTGAACGGGGAGGAGGTGGCGGAATCGGTAGTCGAGAATAACGAAGCACGTGGCCACAGTTTCTGGTGGGAGGTGAACGGGACTGAAAACGACGTCTTCCTCCCACATGTTGTAGTCAGGATGAGTACCGGAAATGGCAATCGACAGCCCGTTCCATCCTCGCTGTCGGACGGCGCCGCGCTTGGTTTGTGGGACAAAATCTCGTCCAGTATTCGCCTACGGTCGACTGAATCTGCGGCGAGCAGACCCGTCGAAGCAACGCCTACTCCACTCGGCGCATACGCATCGGCCGGCGAACGCTGCCCCGAAAGCGGCTGGTGGCTCTGTGGTGATGGTGGCAATGGTATTGGCGTTCTCGGCGGCCAGCGACAGTACATCAAGAAGGGCGATCTCATGCCCCAGGCGCTGCTGCTTCCTCCGCGCACCTTGTGGGACAAGGTGCGCGGACTGCAGCCGAGCTATGAATCAAAGAACCCAACCAATTGGAAGCTTGTCGATCACCGTGCACGTAAAAGAGTGCCGCCGCCGTTGCCATTAGCGAAGGCTTCTATGCCCGGTGGCACGACGGTTGCTGTAGGCGGATCTGACTCCACGCGCGATGCCAGCGTGGGAATTGGCAGCTATTCCTCGACTGGCGTTCCATGTCCAGCAAGTGGCTGGTGGCGTTGTGAAGATTCGCACGCAATTGATGGAACCAGATGGTTTGCACAGGGCAGTTTGCTACCGCCGGCTACCTTCACCGTCGCCCCTGGTATTTTTGGCCATTCGCCTGGCGCACCACAGGCGATCCAGCGCCGGAGCGCCTGGCGCTTAATGCGTCTCGCAGACGCGACTGATCATGACCAATTAGCGAGCGGCACCGATTCTCGAGGCCAAACTGATCTGCCGCCATCAAGCCAACAAGCTTGATGTTTATGCCGTGTTCGATTGAACACCTCTCTTCGCCGTGTACCGAGTAAGTTTGGGATCCGACATGAAACGCTTGCTACATAGAGGGTTGATCGGGATCCTTCTCGGATTTGCTATCGCCGACTTGGCAACAAGGTTTGAAGCGCATTCCAGGAAGGACGAGCTTGGAGGCTTGCGTATGTATCAGAAGACGAAGACGGTATGTGTAGGTCGCTTTCTGATCGATCTTCCTGGTGATGCCGAGGTCGCTATACGCGGCGGCTCTGTCGGTGGATTCGACATCTCGACTGCCCATGAATCTACCGAACAGTTCAAGACACGCGTGAATTCCGCCGAAGCAGAAATCGGCGTCTTGCGCAACGAGCAAGGTCGTCCGAGCCTTGAGTGGAACAAGGCTCTAGCGCTTGATTCGGCAGAGGGCAAGGTCATGGTATTCAATCGTGAGCGCAGCAGAATGCCAGTACAAGCACGGATGGTCGACTCCGAAGATTTCAGTGTCCGCGGGCTATTGCGGTTTCCGAATGTGAGCGTCGTCGCTGATGCAAAGCGACAAGGATTCGAACGAGGCGAGGAATTGGCGCGACTGTTCGAGCGACTGCGTCCTCTCGAAGAGGGCGAAATTCCGCACGAGTCCGGATTCTGCTTCGGTCCCACTATTGTTCGGGATCCGTACGAAAATTCCGATACCGAGGCAGTAGTCATGTTCGTCGGGTTGCCGAGGCATCCAGACGTCAACATCGTGTTCTCGTCGATGGCTGGCACTGATCCTGCACCAGGATTAATCGAAAGGAATGCGAAGGCGGCCGACAGTGAGCCGCTCTTCATGCGACTCGCAATCACGACCCTCCTCGAGCGTCAACGGACTTTGAATGGACTTCACGGGGAGGAGTTGGGGCTGCGAGTCAGGGAGGCAAACTTCACTACCGGATATTCGTTCCAATGGCAGATGAGCGGAGAGCAAGAAAATAGATTTGCCCCACTCTTAAGCTTGGAACTTGAATCCGGAACGAACCCAATCAGTGGCGGAAAACCAGTCCAATCGACGCTTTCTGAAGAGGCAATGCTCGACTTATGGGAGCGAATTACAAGCAGCATCCGCTTGCGTTCCACCGAACATGTACAGACCGCTGCCAAAGAGCAATCCACTGCCTCTCTCGGAACGAGTGCAGTCGCAAACGACATATGTCCGCAAACGGGATGGTGGCTATGCGACGATCGCGGTGTTCGAATGGGTGTACTTGCGGGAGAGCGGCAATTTCTCAAAGCGGGCTCGCGCATGTCTCGGGCACTCTTGCTGCTCTAACAAATGCTCAGGCAACGATTGCGTGGTACATAACCGAGCTTCGAAAGCCGCGGTCCGACGCTCTGGAAGTCTGTCGATAAGCGCAGCAGGTCGTGTGCATAGTAGCTTGACTTTGTCGGGCAACTTGGGGCTTTATGATGAAGAACGTGCGCCGCTTATTCCGAGCCACACTTGCGTTAGCGCTGACGGCACTAGTCGTCACCGGTCTGCTCGGCACTTGGGAAGTCGGCGGTGAGCGAGATAGGCATGAGTTGGCACGACTTACCGATGGAATGATAACCCATTGTATCGGTAGGTTTCTGATTGATATGCCAGCCGAAGCCCAGATCGAGATGGGGCGAGCGAATATTTCCGGATTCGACGTCGCGGCCTTCGAGGAAACCCCAGAAGAATTCCTGCAACGACTTGCTGATCGTGAACTACAAATCAGAACGACGCCGGATCAGGCCGGCGGTAACCGGGATCTGGAGTCGGTAAGGGAACTCAGAACCGACAACGGAATCGTCGGCAAGATGTTCGTCCACAGTCGAAGAGTGACCGAAGGCACTAGAGCAAACGGTCTGGAACTGGAGCGCTACCGCAATGAGGGGGTGGCCCTTGAAGCGCTTGTCCACGGCGCAGGAATCAGTATCGACCTCTCCTCCGAGTACTATGATCCTGCGCAAATTGAAGAGCTGCCCATGCTTGTTGCTCAGCTCGTCCCTGACCCGGATAACAAGGTCGCGGGCAAACCTGGATTCTGCATTGGCCGCGCATATATAGCCGATCCACTCACCGCAGAACAGGGGGAGCAAATTACGATGTCCGGCGTAATCCCACGACATCCGGACGTTCAGTTTATGCTCATCCTTTCGGCGGGACGCAAGCCTGGCGCTCAAGGTCTTCTCCAACGGTCGGAGGAATCGCACAGCAAACTTTTCTTCTGGCAGCGCATGCGAATCTCCGAAATACGCGCAGCGCCGAGGGAAATCGCCGGCCTGCCGGGAGAGGAGCTCGTGAAGTCGTTCGGCGAGCAGAACAGTTTTTGGTGGGAGGTCAACGGAACGGAAGACAAGGTTTTGATACCCCACTTCGTGTTCAAGATGGATACTGGAAAAAGTAACAATGGGCCTGTTCCATCGTCCTTGTCCGAACCTACGACCCTTGGACTCTGGGACCGGATACTGTCCAGCATTCGGCCGCAAGCAAGCGGCCAGCCTGATCGCAACACTGATGCCAGAATGGCATCGATGGCGAAATAGTAGGCAGTGGCAACTAGGGAGCGCAAGCCGCCACCGGAGCAGCTTGCACCTCAAACAGAGATAAGCTCGTCCAAAACCGAACATCGCGCTTAAAGCTGCGTTTGCGCAAAACCAACCAACCCAGCTCAGCTACATTCCAGCTTTCCCCCGGAAGGAGAGCGCACGTGACCCACAAGCGTTTCTATATCCGCGCCGGCGCCACCACCACGGCGGGCGGCACCGTCAGGGCGTCCAGCAGCTTCACCATCCTGGACGGCATGCCCCTCGCGCGCGAGGGCGACCCGGTCGACTGTCCCGCATGCGGCGAGCAGGGCGTCATCGAGTGCGTCATGCCGCGCCTGCCCGACCAGTCCGAAGGCAAGGAGTGCGCGCTGAGCGAGGACCTGTGCATCTGCGCCTGTTCGCCCCCGCCCAGGCTCGTCGCCGACCAGTTCCACGACTTCCAGCTCGTCGCCGACGGCCCCACGGCCTAGCGCCACCCAACCCAGGCATACCCGCGCGTCCGGCCCATGCGCTGCGCGATCCTCGCCTTCCTCGCCGGGGTGTGCTGGCTGCAGACGCGCGCCGAACTGCCGCCACCCGCCTACCTGGCAGGCGCGGCCGCAGTCGCGCTGGTCCTGCTCGCGGTGCGCAGATTCGGCGCGACGCTGCTCGCCGCCGCCATTGTCGGCGCCGCCTGGGCGGCCTGGCTGGCCCACCTCGCCCTGGCCGAGGGCTTGCCGCGCGAGCAGGAGGGCAGGGACGTCACCGTCGTCGGCACCGTCGACAGCCTGCCGCATGAGTTCGACGCCGGGGCGCGGTTCATTCTCCGCGTCGAACGGGTCCTGAGTCCGGACGCCACGGTCCCGCGGCGCATCGCCGTCTCCTGGTACGGGCAGCATGCGGCCACGGACAGCCAGACGCCGGTGCAGCCGGGGGAGCGCTGGCAACTGGTGGTGCGCCTGCAGCGCCCGCATGGCAACGCGAATCCCTACGGTTTCGACTATGAAGCATGGCTGCTCGAGCAGGGGGTGCGCGCCACCGGCTATGTCCGGCCGGCCGGGCCGCGCAATGTCCGGCTCGACGCCTTCGTGCCGCGCCCGGGCCACGTGGTCGAACGCGCGCGCGCCGCACTGCGCCGCCACATCCTGCGCCAGCTGGAGGGCAAGCCCTATGCCGGCGTGATCGTCGCGCTCGTGATCGGCGACCAGCGCGGCATCCCGCAGTCGAGCTGGGACGTCTTCAACCGTACCGGCATCAGCCACCTGGTGTCGATCTCGGGCCTGCACATCACGATGATCGCGGCCCTGGCGGCGTGGCTTGCTTCCCGCCTGTGGCGCCGTTCCTTCTTCGTCGAGGGCGCCGCCTTGCCTCTGCTCTTGCCGGCCCAGAAGGCCGCGGCGCTCGCCGGTGCACTGGTGGCGCTCCTGTACGTGCTGCTCGCCGGCGCCGGCGTGCCCGCGCAGCGCACCTTCTATATGCTGGCGGCCGTGGCGGCCGCGCTGTGGTGCGGCCGGGTGGTGGCGCTGTCGCATGTGCTGTGCCTGGCGCTGGCCGTGGTGGTGGTGATCGATCCCTGGGCCGTGCTGGGCGCCGGCTTCTGGCTGTCGTTCGGCGCGGTGGCCGTGATCCTGTACGCCGGCCTGGGACGGGTGGAGCTTGCCGCCGGATGGCGGCGTACCCTCGGGGCGGCGGTCCGCACCCAGTACGCCGTCACCGTCGGGCTGGTGCCGCTGACCATGCTGCTGTTTGCGCAGGTATCGCTGGCCAGCCCGCTCGCGAACGCGATCGCCATTCCCGTGGTCAGCCTGTTCGTCACGCCGCTGGCGCTGCTCGGCGCGCTGCTGCCGGCGCCGCTGGCGGGATGGGTGCTGGGCCTGGCGCACCTGGCGATCGCCTTGCTGGCGGACGGACTGGCCTGGCTGGCCGCCAGCCGGCTCGCGGTCATCAACGCGCCGGCGCCGCAGCCCTGGATCTTCGCGCTGGCGCTGCTCGGCACCGCCTGGATGCTGGCGCCGCGCGGCTGGCCGCGGCGCTGGGCTGGCCTCGCGGCTTGGGCGCCGATGCTGACCCAGCTGCCGAGCGCGCCGCCAGGCGGCAGCTTCACGGTGACCGCCTTCGACGTCGGACAAGGCATGGCCCTGCTGGTCGAGACCGAGCGCCACCGGCTGCTCTACGACGCCGGTCCGCAGTACGGCCCGGGCGCGGATGCGGCCGGCCGCATCCTCCTGCCTTACCTGCGCGGGCGCGGCATCGGCGCGCTCGATGCGCTGGTGGTCTCACACAGCGACGTCGACCATGCCGGCGGCGCCCGCACCCTGCTCGCGGGCGTGGCGGTCGCGCAGGTCCATTCCTCGCTGCCGGGGGGGCATCCGGTGGTGCGGGCCGCGCGCCGCCACAGCCGCTGCGGCGCGGGGCAGGAGTGGAGCTGGGACGGGGTGCGCTTCGAGCTGCTCGGCCCGGCGCCGCAGTCCTACCGACAGGAAGGATTGAAAGCCAACGCGCGCAGCTGCGTGCTGCGCGTCAGCAGCGCCGGCAAGGCGATGCTGCTGGCGGCCGACATCGAGGCGGCCCAGGAACTGCAGCTCCTGCAGACGTCGCCGGGCCGGCTGCGGGCCGACGTGCTGCTGGCGCCGCACCACGGCAGCGGCACCTCGTCGACCGCGGCCTTCCTGGCGGCGGTCGAGCCGAAGTTCGGCATCTTCCAGGTCGGCTACCGCAACCGTTACCGGCACCCGAAGAAAGAGGTCTACGAGCGTTACGCCAGCCTGGGCATCCGCAGGCTGCGCACCGACGAAGCGGGCGCGGTCACGCTGCGTTTCGGCCGGACGCTGGAAGTGAGCGCGTTCCGAAGCGAGCGCCGCCGCTACTGGCACGGCCGCTAGCCGACGCTCCCGCACCCGCTCATGCAAATGGCGTATAGGCGATGCCGTCCTGGAGCACGCCGGCCAGCGCGGCCACGTTTTCCTGGCTCTCGCTGAACTGGGCCAGGATGTCGGTCGCGCTGGTGCCGGCCTCCATGGCCTTGAACCAGTAGTCGAAGCCGGCCTGGTCGGGGGCGCGGTGCAGGATGTTCTGGTAGATCTTGCCGAGAAAGTCAGCATTGCCCGGCTCGGCGCCGTACATCTGCGCGAACTCCTGCGAGCCGATGAAGGCGGCGGCCACCTCGGTGAGGCTGGTGCCGCCGTCCATGCGGCCGATCCAGTAGCCCAGGCCCGCCAGGTCCGGTGTGCGGTTGAAGGCGGCCTGGTACAAGCGGTAGGCCTGGCCGGCCACGCCGTCGACGTCGAGGGCGAGCATGGCGTCGTCGAACTTCAGGCGCTCGATGCCGGTCAGGACGTCGACCTCGTCGGGTGCGCGCAGGGAGCGCACGGTGGTGCCGTCCTTGCCGGCGCCGAGCTGGTAGTCGGCGCGCTTGCCGGCATACAGCGCCAGGTCCAGTCCGGGGCCGCCGTCCAGCAGGTCGCCCCCGAGCCCGCCCGCGATCACGTCGTTGCCGGCGCCGCCCTCGATGCGGTTGGCGATCTCGCTGCCGATCAGGGTGTCGTTGCCGGCGCCGCCGCGCAGGTTTTCGATCACGCTGCCGAAGTTCACCGTCACCTGTCCGGCCGCGACGATCGAATCGGCCTGTTTCCCGAGGTAGCTCCAGTAGCCGGGGCGCAGGTCGAGCGTCATGCCGCCGCCGAAGGCGCTGCCGTCGATGGTGTCGATGCCGCCGCCGTCGGCAATGAAATTGGCCCTGGACGCGTCCAGCGTCCAGGTGGTGTCGCCCGCCGCCAGTTGTTGCGAGGGCCCGTAGATGTAGTGCAGGGCCGCCAGGTCGAGGGCGCTGTAGGCCAGGTCGAGTTCCGCCTCGTCCATGTTGTAGGTCATGACCGTGTGCCGGGCCGCGTCCTCGGCGCTGCTCAGGTAGGGTCCGGGGCCGGCGTTGCCGAGGGAGTCGGTATGGCTGAACGGGTGCTTGAGGCCGAGCGAGTGGCCGAGTTCGTGCAGCAGGATCTCGACGCCATAGTTGGCGGCCGTGGGCGCCAGGTTGTCCGGTTCCTCGGTGCTCAGCATCAGGCGACGCGCGCTGGCATAGCCGGACGAGTCTTCCTGGCGGTTGTTGGCCAGCACCAGGATGCCGGATTCTTCCACCTTGTCGGTCTCGACGAACTTCACGTTCAGCACGGTGCCGACGTAATCGAAGACCTTGCGCGCGAAGCTGCGCTGGGCGTCGTTGAAGGGCTGGAAGCCGTCCTTGTCCTTGTCGCTGAAGCCGGATCCGGGCTGTTCGGCGAAGCGGTACTCGACGATCCAGGTGTTGCCGAGCATGCGCGGCGCGGCGTGCTTTGCGGCGAGCGCGGCGATCCAGTTCGGGAGCTTCTGCACGCCCGGCGCCCAGGACCAGTGTTCGACGCTGGCGACGGGCAGGACCCAGTCCGCGTAGATCATGCCCCGGTCGTTGCCGCCTTCGTCGGCGACCAGGTCGGCCACGCTGCGCACGTGATAGGTGTCGTCGCCCTGGCCGCCGAGCAGGAGGTTGCTGCCGCTGCCGCCATCGAGCGTATCGTTGCCGTCGCCGCCTTCCAGGATGTCGTCGCCGGCGCCGCCGAGCAGGATGTCGCTGCCGCCCCCGGCCACGAGCAGGTCGTCGTCGAGGCCCCCCAGCAGCAGGTCGTTGCCATCTTCCCCGAACACCCTGTCGTTGCCGTCGCCGCCGTCCAGCTTGTCGCCCATCAGGTCGGGCAGATGCTGCTTCGTCACGGGATCCCAGCGCTTGCCGCTACGCACGAGATCGTCGCCGGGGCCGCCGTCCAGGATGTCGCTGCCGCCGCCGCCGTACAGGTCGTCGTTGCCGGCGCCCCCGAGCAGGGTGTCGTTGCCGGTTTCGCCCTGCAGTTCGTCGTCGCCGTTGCCGCCGTCGAGCAAGTCGCCCTTGTCGTCGTGGCCCCAGAGGCCGGTCGCGGGATCGTACTTCAGGCCGCTGTAGATCTTGTCGTTGCCGTCATGGCCGCGCATGATGTCGGCGGCGCCGCCGCCCGTGATGACGTCGTCGCCGTCGCCGCCTTCGCCCAGTTCGTCGCGCGCATCGCCCTGCAGTTTCACTCCCGCTGCCATTCTCTTTGCATCCTTGAAATAACTGTTGGATGAATGTTATCAGCCAAGTTTCCTTATGGAAATATCATTCGGCCGCAAAAGGCGAGATTACGCGGCGTGCATAGCGGTCCCCTGGTGTAGGCATTCCCCTCTAAAACCGGCTCGGGTTCCGGCCTCTTTCATTACAATGGCCCGTTGACATTCACGCCAGACGTCCCATGAGCAAACCCCTGCTGCACTTCTCCCACGGGAACAGCTACCCGGCCGGCACCTACAGCCGGCTGTTCCAGGCCCTGGGCGCGCATTACGAACTGCGCGCGCACGACATGTACGGCCACGACCCGCGCTTTCCGGTGGGCGACGGCTGGCATGGCCTGGTGGACGAGCTGATCCACCAGTTGGAAGGCTACGAGCGGCCGCCGATCCTGGTCGGCCACTCGCTCGGCGGCATGCTGAGCATGATGGCGGCCAAGCGGCGTCCCGAACTGGCGCGCTGCGTGGTCATGCTCGATTCGCCGGTGGTGGCCGGCTGGCGCGCCTTCCTGTGGAAGCTGGTCAAGCGGCGCGGCCTGGGTTCGCGCTTCTCGCCGGCGAAGTTTTCCGAGCGCCGGCGCAACGTCTGGCCGGACCGTGCGGCGGCCTACCAGCATTTCATCGCCAAGCCGATGTTCCAGGCCTGGGCCCCGGGCGCGCTCGACGACTACCTCGAGCACGGCCTCAAGCCCCATCCGGACGGGGTGCAGCTGCGCTTCGACCGCGAGGTCGAAACCATGATCTACAACACGCTGCCGCACCACATGGGCGCCATCCTGCGCGAGCCCTACCCGCTGCCGATCGGCTTCATCGCCGGCACCACTTCCGAAGAGCTGCGCCAGGCCGGACTGGACGCCACGCGCCGCCTGGTGGGCCCGAACCTGGTGATGATCGAGGGCGGCCACCTGTATCCGCTCGAGAAGCCCGGGGAAACGGCGCGCCTGACGCACGAGATGGTCGAGCGCCTGCTGTCGCCGTCGATTCCGGCAAGCCGGGGCGTGTCGGCGGCGGCGGTTTAGCGTAAAATCGCGGGATTGATTTTTTGGAATGACACCGATGGCTATCAAGAGCGATAAATGGATCCGCCGCATGGCGGAAGAGACCGGAATGATCGAACCCTTCGAGCCGCGCCAGGTGCGCGAGTCCGATGGCCGCCGCGTCATTTCGTGGGGCACCTCGTCGTACGGCTACGATATCCGTTGCGCCGACGAGTTCAAGGTGTTCACCAATATCAACAGCACCATCGTCGACCCCAAGAACTTCGATTCGAATTCCTTCGTCGACGTCAAGAGCGACGTCTGCATCATCCCGCCGAACTCCTTCGCGCTGGCCCGCACCATCGAGTACTTCCGCATCCCGCGCAACGTGCTGACGGTGTGCCTGGGCAAGTCGACCTATGCGCGCTGCGGCATCATCGTCAACGTCACGCCTTTCGAGCCGGAGTGGGAAGGCTACGTGACCCTGGAATTCTCGAACACCACGCCGCTGCCGGCCAAGATCTATGCCGGCGAAGGCTGCGCCCAGGTGCTGTTCTTCGAAAGCGACGAGATCTGCGAGACCTCGTACAAGGATCGCGGCGGCAAGTACCAGGGCCAGCACGGCGTCACGCTGCCGAAAACCTGATTCAAATTTTGCGGTATCCTGTCAGGATTGAATCATATTGATGGGTTGAATTCGCATGGCTGACTGCTGCAGCGGTGGCTGCTCCTCGAGCAAACCGCCGGTCGATCCACGCTACCGGCGCGTCCTCTGGATCGCGCTGTGGGTCAACGCGCTGATGTTCGGCGTCGAGATTGTCGCCGGTTGGGCCGCGGGCTCGGTTTCCCTGCTCGCCGACGCCGTCGACTTCCTCGGCGACGCCGCCAACTACGGCATTTCCCTGTTCGTCCTGGCGCTGGCGCCCGTGTGGCGCTCGCGCACCGCGCTGGTGAAAGGCGCAACCATGGGCGCCTATGGCGTCTTCGTGCTCGGCACCGCGCTCTGGCACCTCCAGCTCGGTGTCGTGCCGAAGGCCGAAACGATGGGCCTGGTCGGCTTGCTCGCCTTGACCGCCAACTGCTCGGTGGGCGTGCTGCTGTGGGCCTACCGCAATGGCGACGCCAACATGCGCTCGGTGTGGCTGTGCACGCGCAACGACGCGATCTCCAACGTCGCCGTGATGCTGGCGGCCCTGGGCGTGTTCGGCACAGGCAGCGGCCTGCCGGACCTCCTGGTGGCCACCATCATGGGCCTGCTCGGCCTGTCGGCCGCGTACTCCGTCATCACCCACGCAAGGCGCGAGATGCGCGAGGCACGCGAAGCGCCGGCGACGCCGCTGCAACTCAAGCGTCGCTGACCAGGGTGGCACGATCTAGGTGCTGACCTTGTCCGAACGGCGCGTCTCAGAGATGGCGCTCACGTTCCGCTGTCGATCTCCGCTGCCAACGCCACCAGCTCGTTATCGAGCTCGATGGTGAGGTGGCCGGGGCAGGCCACTGCTCGAAGCACTTGCCAGTAGCTTGACCTTCGAAATCTCTATAAGACTTGTCGACGTAGAAAGTTCAACCCGCGAAGGCCACTACGAAAGGTGCGGCTTATATATATCGGTTTAAAATTTTTATCTCAATTGGGTCTAAGGACTGTGATATCTGTCCAAACAAACGTCGCTTGGTTCGTTGAATTTGTTCCGTGGTTTCACAGTGGATGAAGAATCTCGAGATCTTCCGGATTGACTCATTAGGTAATCCGCAATCCCGCAAAAGTATCTCATGATTCTTTGTTGTCCCATACTCTAGCTGGGCAATCATTAACTCGAGGGATATCGGTTTCAATCTGCGTTGCAAGGCAGCGTGGTTGTAGATCTGTTGGAATGCCATGAGGTATCGCGGCCATATAAACTCAAAATATTTCGAAATCAAATCGAAAACGTATCTTATCCGTGAATCGACGCCTTTTCGTCCATTAACTATTGTTGGGTGGGTAACCAGTTCCGAGAAGGTTGGTTGCTTATACAGGTAAAAATTCGTTAGCTGAAGTAATACTGACTTACCTTGCTCTTCGCCGAAATTTCTACCAATGTCGTTTTCTGAGAAAAGATAGTCGTAAGCAGCTGATAGTATAGACCGGCTTTGTTGCATAAATCAATTGAGCGCGTAGTACCCCAAACCCCAGACGGATTTACGGCATGGTCACCGCTACGGTCGTGGGCGTGCCCAAGCGCGTGAAGCGATTGAGGATGGCGGCAC
>NZ_JBKBOV010000049.1:0-36422 GCF_046293535.1 Massilia sp.
GGCGGGGCGACTCACTGAGCCGCCCGCCGACGTGCGCCACTGTAATGCGAAGCGTGGGTGATTAACGCTTTTCCTGCAGGTTCTCGCCAGCACGCTCCAGGGCGGCGCCGGTCTTGTCGCCCACCTTGTCCGAGGCTTCGCGGACGTTGGCGGCGGCTTCCTTCGATTCCTGCTTGATCTCGGCGCCGGCTTCGCGCATGTTTTCGCCGGCCTTGTCGGCGGCCTGCTCGATGTTCTCGCCGGCGCGGTCGGCGGCGGCGTCCACGCGTGCGGCTGCGTTCTCGGTCGCGTTCTCGACGTTCTGCGCGGCCTCACGGGTTTCCTGGGCGGCGTTGGCGGCGGCGTTGTCGACGGCCGCGCCGGCTTCCTGTGCCGGACCCATGTTCGGGTTGTCGTCGGCTTTCTTGCAGCCGGTGGCCATCACGGCGACAGCCAGCATCAGGGCGGAAATGGTAGCGGTGGTTTTCATGGTGTGCTCCTTGTGAAAAGGTTTAAGTTATTCATCTTTTGACAAGAGTTTGCACCAGAGACTTGTTGAGAACGGTGCGCGAAGTAACGCAGAATAAAGAAAAACTTGCTTCGCAAACAAAATTTATGAAAACGGGTGTTGTAATTAGTTTTGTTGAAAGGCGATTGCCTTGGAGTGCATGCTTGGGGGATGTTAGGATCGATCAATGGACCGAAGAACTGATTACAAAACCGCACTCCTGATCGACTCCGCCATCCACGAAGCGGCCAGCGAAGGGCGCCCGCGCGCCGCCACCGAACTGGCCAAGCTCGGCGTGCCGATGGAAATCACGATGCGCGTGCTGACCCGCCCCAGCGACCGCCGCCACCAGATCGCCTCGCTGAGCACGGTGGCGGTCGAGATCAAGCGCCAGTAGGCGCTTCCGGGAACAGGATGTTCAGGAAGGCGCGCACCACCGGCGCATCGCCTTCCACCGGGTAGGTGATATACAGGTTCGCCGAGGGCGGTTCGGTCCTGATCGGCAGGAAGCGCACCCCCGGCCAGCCGATGCGGCTGGTGGTCTGGGGCAGCAGCGCCACGCCCAGGCCCGCGCCCACCATGGCCAGCAGGGTCTGCGGCTCGGCCGCTTCCTGGAAGATGGTCGGCTGGAAGCCGGCGTCGACGCAGCACTGGATCAGGTAGCGCGGCTCGGCCGACTGGTCCAGGTGCAGGGTCAGCATGGGTTCGCCGGCGATGTCGATCAGTTCGATCGCATCGTTCTGCGCCAGCGGGTGCTTCGCGTTGATCGCCACGCACACGTCCTCGCGGAAGCACAGGTCCTGGCGCAGGTTGGCCTGCTTCAGCACGTCCCCCTCGATGCGCGGCTCGCGCCAGAAGCCGACGTCGATCTGCCTGGCGCGCAGCGCTTCCCACTGGTCGTTCGGTCCCAGTTCGTGGATGGTCCAGGTCACGCGCGGGTACTGGCTCTGGAACTGTTCCAGCAGCGCGGGAATCGGTCCCCACATCGCCGAACCGACGATGCCCACGCGCAGGCGGCCCACTTCGCCGCGGTCGATCTGGCGGATGGTGTCGATCGTCATGCGCATCCTGGCCAGCAGCTCGGCCGCCTCGAGCATCAGGGCCTTGCCGGCCACCGTCAGCTCGAAGCTGCGCGTGGTGCGGGTGAACAGGCGCACCCCGAGTTCGGCTTCGAGCTTCATGATCTGCTGGCTCAGCGGCGGCTGCGAGATGTGCAGGCGCTCGGCCGCGCGCGAGAAGCTTTTCTCTTCGGCGACGGCAAGGAAGTAGCGCAGCTGTTTCAGGTCGATCGACATGGCTTGCCCTGGTCAGGCGTTCAAGGCCACGGCCAGGCGAGCGCCCACCAGGGCGTTGTGCTTGACCAGCGCGATGTTGGTGGCCAGGCTGCGGCCCTCGGTCAGTTCCTTGATGCGGGCCAGCAGGAAGGGCGTCACCGCCTTGCCTTTCACGCCTTGCTGCTCCGCTTCGCCCAGCGCCTGCCGGATGATGGCGTCGATTTCCTCGCTCGGCATCGCCGATTCGCCCGGGACCGGATTGCTGACCACCACGCCGCCCGCCAGGCCGAGCTGCCACTTGGCGCGGATGAAGGCCGCCTGTTCTTCGGGCGTGTCGAGCTGGAAGTCGGCCTGGAAGCCGCTCTCGCGGGTGAAGAAGGCCGGGAAGCCCGGCTGGCCGACGCTGATCACCGGCACGCCCTGGGTCTCCAGGTATTCCAGGGTCAGGCCGATGTCGAGGATCGACTTCACGCCGGCGCAGACCACGGCCACGCTGGTGTGGGCGAGCTCCTGCAGGTCGGCCGAGATGTCGAAACTGGTCTCGGCGCCGCGGTGCACGCCGCCGATGCCGCCGGTGACGAACACCTCGATGCCGGCCAGCTGCGCGCAGATCATGGTGGCGGCCACGGTGGTGGCGCCGAGCTTGCCGGTGGAGAGCACGTAGGGCAGGTCGCGGCGGCTGACCTTCATGGCGTCCGGCGAGGCGCCCAGCAGCTCGAGCTGCTCTTCGGAGAGGCCGACGCAGATCTTGCCCCCGATGATGGCGATGGTGGCGGGCACCGCGCCGGCGTCGCGGATGATCTGCTCGACCTCGCGTGCGGTCTGCACGTTCTGCGGGTAGGGCATGCCGTGCGAGATGATGGTCGATTCGAGCGCGACGACGGGTTTGCCGGCGGCGCGCGCGCTGGCTACTTCGGGCGAGAACAGGAGGAAGGATTGCATGATCAGTCCAATACGGATTCGTTGAGGGATTCCAGCTGGCCGGGGTCGAGCGCCGGGCAGACGGTCTGCTCGCATTCGATGGTCATGCTGGACAATTGCAGGCCGCGGCGGCAGGCCAGGCCGAGATCGGCCTCGCCGCTGTGCAGCGACCAGCAGACGGCGGCGGCGAAGGCGTCGCCGGCGCCGGTGACGTCGACGACCTTCACCGCCGGGGCGTCGAGGCGCATCAGGCCAGCGGGAGAGGTGTACATGACGCCGCGCGCGCCACGCGTGACGATCACGTCCTGCACGCCCTGAGCCTGCAGGTCGGCGCAGGCGGCGCCGACGGCGGCGTCGCTCTCGAGCGCATGGCCCACGCGGGCCGCCAGTTCGCCCTGGTTCAGGATCAGGAGGCGCAGGCCGCGCAGCTGCCGGGGCAGGCGCGCCATCTTCGGTTCGGACACGGCCACCAATACCAGCGGCACGCCGTCGCGCAGCGCGTCCTCGCGCAGGGCGGCGACCGACTCGCTGGGAAGGTTGAGGTCGGCCACGATGAGCGCGGCGTTGGCGCGCTGTTGCTGGCGGGTGGCGAGGAAGTCTGGCGTCAGGCGGTCATTGAGGGCCATGTCGGCCAGCGCCACCACCATCTCGCCATCCTGGTCCAGCACCGCGGTATAGGTGCCGCTGCCGACGCCGTCGAGGCGCAGCGCGCCGCGGGTGTCGACGCCGGCTTCCTCGGCGTGGGCGAGCAGGGCGCGGCCGGAAGCGTCGCTGCCGACCGCCGTGACCAGGGCCACCGGCGTACCCAGGCGCGCCAGGTTTTCGGCGATGTTGCGGGCCACGCCGCCGAAGGATTCGTCCTGGCTGGCCGGATTCGAGGTGCCGAGCACCAGCTTGCCCGTGCTGCGCAGCTTGCGGTCGAGGTTGGAGGCGCCGATGCACAGGATCGGGCGCTGGTCCGGCAGTACGTAGGCGCGCCCCAGGATGCGGCGTTCGCGCACCAGGGTGGCGATGTAGTTGGCGACGGCCGAGCGCGACAGCCCGAGCCGGCTGGCAAGGTCTTGTTGCGAGATGAAGGGATTCGCGCGGATCAGCTCGTACAACTGTTCTTTTTTCGGCGGCTCGGTCACGGTCTGGGCTGGGCTCTGTTAAACAAATGTCCGTCAATGCTAGACAAATGTTTGAAGCGTGTCAAACAGTTCCGCTTTATATGTCTGTACGTCAACAATACACCGATTGATTTATTTTTTAAACCAATAAATCGACAAGAAAAATGGTATTTGCCATACATATCGCGCCTCATGCATAGTTATAATATTCCGGCTGGTATGTAGCAAACCCTGTTCCAGCCCCTCCTCACGTCTCCCGAATCCGCACACAAGGACTACCATGTTCAGCAATACCCCATTTGAAGCAGCAGAAGTCATCAAGGCACGCAAACCCGGTTTCGCGCCGCGCGCCGCATTGATCCTGGGTTCGGGGTTGGGCGTGCTGGCCGAGCAGATGACGGACGCCGTGTCGATCAGCTATGCCGACCTGCCGGGCTTCCCGATCAGCACCGTGCACGGCCATGCCGGCGAACTGGTGCTGGGGACCCTGGCCGGCGTGCCGGTGGTGTGCATGAAGGGCCGCGGCCACTTCTACGAAGGCTACGGCGCCAACGTCATGACCTCGGCCGTGCGCACGTTCAAACTGATCGGCTGCGAGATGCTCCTGGTGACGAACGCCGCCGGCTCGCTGCGTCCCGAAGTGGATGCGGGCAGCGTGGTGGTCCTGAACGACCACATCAACCTGCTGCCGGGCAGCCCGATGGCAGGCCCGAACGACGAGCGCTTCGGCCCACGCTTCTTCAGCATGGCCAATGCCTACGATGCCGAGCTGCGCGCCCTGGTCAAGGAAACCGCGGCCGCCAAGGGCATCACCCTGCACGAAGGCGTGTACCTGGCCTGCCCGGGCCCGAACTTCGAAACCGCCGCCGAAATCCGCGCCTTCAAGGCGCTGGGCGCCGACGTGGTCGGCATGTCGGTGGTGCCGGAAGTGATCTCGGCGCGCCACTGCGGCCTGAAGGTCGCCGGCATCTCGGCGATCACCAACCTGGCCGAGGGACTGACCCCGTTCCCGCTGTCGCACGAGCAGACCCTGAAGTACGCCGCGGTCGCGGCCAAGGACCTCGTCACCCTGATCCATTCCTTCATCGAGCGACTGGGCGCAACCCCGCGCACCGAAGCAAACTGATTCTTAGCGAGCGATTCCATGTCACGCGCATTCATCCTCCTGCTTGACTCGTTCGGCCTGGGCGCCTTGCCCGACGCCGACAAATACGGCGACCTCGGTGCCAACACCTTCGGCCACATCGCCAAGTGGGCGGCCAACGAGGGCAAGCCGATGTCGCTGCCCAACCTGGAACGCCTGGGCCTGGCGGCCGCCGCGCACAAGGCCAGCGGCGAATGGGCCGCCGGCTTTCAACAGCGCGAGGGCTTCACCGGCGCCTGGGGCGCCGCGCGCGAGCAGTCGACCGGCAAGGACACGCAGAGCGGCCACTGGGAGATCGCCGGCGTGCCGGTGCTGTTCGACTGGGGCTACTTCCCGAAGACCGTGCCGTCCTTCCCGAAAGAGCTGACCGACAAGCTGCAAGAGTCTACCGGCGTGCCGGGCTGGCTCGGCAACTGCCATGCGTCCGGCACCACCATCATCAACGAGCTGGGCGACAAACACGTCGCTACTGGCCGTCCGATCCTGTACACCTCGGCCGACTCGGTGCTGCAGATCGCCGCGCACGAAGAGCACTTCGGGCTGGAACGCCTGTACGAGGTCTGCGAGGTCGCGTATGAACTGGTCAAGCCCTACAACATCGGCCGCGTGATCGCGCGTCCCTTCACGGGCGCGAACGGCGACTACAAGCGCACCAGCAACCGTCACGACTACGCCGTGCCGCCGACCGCACCGACGCTGCTCGACCACGTCAAGGACGCGGGCGGCGAAGTCATTGCCCTCGGCAAGATCAGCGACATCTTCGCAGCCCAGGGCGTGACCCAGCTGATCAAGGGCGCCGACAACATGGCCCTGTTCGACCGCCTGGTCGAAGTGGCCGACACCGCCCCGAGCAAGTCGCTGACCTTCGTGAACTTCGTCGACTTCGACATGCACTTCGGTCACCGCCGCGACGTCGCCGGCTATGCGAACGCGCTGCACGAGCTGGATGCGCGCCTGCCGGAATTCATGGGCAAGCTGAAGGATGGCGACCTGGTCGTCATCACCGCCGACCACGGCTGCGACCCGACCGCGCCGGGCTCGGACCACACCCGCGAGCACATCCCGATGATCTTCTTCGGCCCGAACGTCGCCCCGCAGGAACTCCCGATCGCCTCCACCTTCTCGGATATCGGCGCAACGCTCGCCAAGCACCTTGGCGTCAAACCACTTTCGAACGGAACCGCACTGCTATGACCCAGCCCCTGGATTTCAAACGTAACACCGCCGTCGGCCTCGACCTCGGGCTGGTCAAGCACGTCAAGGTGAACCGCAACGCGGCCGACCGCCGCGCCGCCAGCCTGGCGAACCGCCGCACCGTGAAAAAGGAATACCAGGCTGCCTGGCTGGTGCGCGCCATCGAATGCATGGACCTGACCACCCTGGGCGGCGACGACACCCCGGGCCGCGTCGAGCGCCTGTGCATGAAGGCGATGCGCCCGCTGCGCGCCGACCTGATGCAGGCCCTGGGCCTGGAATCGCTGACCACCGGCGCCGTCTGCGTCTACCACGAGATGATTGGGCCAGCAGTAAAAGTCCTGCAGGGCCGCCTGCCGATCGCCGCCGTGTCGACCGCCTTCCCGGCCGGCCTGTCGAGCCTGGAGACCAAGCTGCGCGAGATCGAGCTGTCGGTGGCCGCCGGCGCGACCGAGATCGACATCGTGATCACCCGCCAGCATGTGTTGACGGGTAACTGGCAGGCCCTGTACGACGAGATGGTGGCCTACCGCCAGGCCTGCGGTGAGGCGCACGTGAAGGCGATCCTCGCCACCGGCGACATCGTCACCCTGGACAACGTGGCCAAGGCCTCGATGGTCTGCATGATGGCCGGCGCCGATTTCATCAAGACCTCGACCGGCAAGGAAGGCGTCAACGCCACCATCCCGGTCTCCTTGGTGATGACCCGCGCGATCCGCGACTACTACGAGCAGACCGGCTTCCAGGTCGGCTACAAGCCGGCCGGCGGCGTCTCCACCGCCAAGGCCGCGCTGCAGTACCTGACCGTGATGAAGGAAGAACTCGGCAACGAATGGCTGCAGCCGCACCTGTTCCGCATTGGCGCCTCGAGCCTGATGACCGACATCGAACGCCAGCTCGAACACTACGTGACCGGCAACTACTCGGCCGCCCATCGCCACGCGCAACCATAAAACAGCATCGGATTCGTCATGCCAACTATTAAAGAGATTCTTCAGACTATGGATTACGGCCCCGCACCAGAAAGCACCAAGGAAGCGAATGCGTGGCTGGACCAGCATGGACGCCGTTTTGGTTTGTTCATCGACGGCGCGTGGACCGAAGCTGCAACGACCTTCGCCACCAGCAACCCGGCCGACGCCAGCGAACTGGCGCAGGTGACGCAAGCGACGAGCGACGACGTCGAGCGCGCCGTACAGGCCGCACGCCGCGCCCAGCCGGGCTGGGTGGCCATCGGCGGCGCCGGCCGCGCGAAGATCATGTACGCGCTGGCGCGCCTGCTGCAGAAGCACTCGCGCCTGTTCGCGGTGCTCGAGACCCTGGACAACGGCAAGACCATCCGCGAAACCCGCGACGCCGACCTGCCGCTGGCCGCACGCCATTTCTACCACCACGCCGGCTGGGCCGCGCTGCAGTCGGAAGAATTCGCCGACTACCGCGCGGTGGGCGTGGTCGGCCAGATCGTGCCGTGGAACTTCCCGCTGCTCATGCTGGCATGGAAGATCGCCCCGGCCCTGGCTGCCGGTAATACCGTCGTGTTCAAGCCGGCCGAGTTCACGCCGCTCACCGCGCTGCTGTTCGCCGAGATCTGCCAGCAGGCCGGCGTCCCAGCCGGCGTGGTCAACATCCTCACCGGCGACGGCGCCGTGGGCGAAGCGATCGTGAACCACCCTGGCATCGACAAGCTGGCCTTCACCGGCTCGACCGAAGTGGGCCGCATCATCCGTAAAGCGACCGCCGGCACCGGCAAGAAGCTGTCGCTGGAACTGGGCGGCAAGTCGCCCTTCATCGTGTTCGACGACGCCGACCTGGATGCGGCCGTCGAAGGCCTGGTCGACTCGATCTGGTTCAACCAGGGGCAGGTCTGCTGCGCCGGCTCGCGCCTCCTGGTGCAGGAATCGGTCTACGAGCGCTTCATCGCCAAGGTGAAGGCGCGCATGCAGAACCTGCGCGTGGGCTCGCCGCTCGATAAATCGAACGACATCGGCGCGCTGGTCGACCCGATCCAGCAGCAGCGCATCCACGGCCTGGTGGAATCGGCACGTGCCGAAGGCTGCGAGATCTGGCAGCCGGCCTGCGAAGCGCCGACCGCGGGATCGTGGTACCTGCCGACCCTGATCACCGGCGCCTCGACCTCGGCCGCCGTGGCGCAAGCCGAGATCTTCGGCCCGGTGCTGGTGGCGATGAGCTTCCGCACCCCGTCGGAAGCGGTGCAGCTGGCGAACAACACCGTGTACGGCCTGGCCGCCTGCGTGTGGTCGGAATCGATCTCGCTGGCGCTGGACGTGGCGCCGCAGATCAAGGCCGGCGTGGTGTGGATCAACACCGCCAACCAGTTCGACGCAGCCTGCGGCTTCGGCGGCTACAAGGAGTCGGGCTTCGGCCGCGAAGGCGGCAAGGAAGGCATGTACGAGTACCTGACGCCGCTGTCGGAAGACGCACGCCCGGCAGCACCTAGCGTGCCTGAAAAAGGCCGCGTAAAGGCGTCGGAAGAGGGCAGCCCGTTCGCCGTCGACCGTACCGCCAAGCTCTACATCGGCGGCAAGCAGGCGCGCCCGGACGGCGCCTACAGCCGCGCCATCATGGGCGCGGGCGGCGCCTTCCTGGCCGACGTCGGCGAAGGCAACCGCAAGGACATCCGCAATGCCGTGGAAGCGGCGCACAAGGCCGCCGGCTGGTCCAAGGCCACCGCGCACAACCGCGCCCAGGTGCTGTACTACATCGCCGAGAACCTGGCGATCCGCGCCGACGAATTCGCCCAGCGCATCTCCGCGCAGACCGGTGCCAAGGACGCCGCCCGCGAGGTGCAGGCCTCGATCGAACGCCTGTTCTACTGGGCCGCATGGTGCGACAAGTACGACGGCGCCGCCCACCAGCCGCCGATGCACGGCATCACCGTGGCGCTGAACGAGCCGGTCGGCGTGATCGGCATCATCTGCCCGAACGAGAACCCGCTGCTGGGCTTCATCTCGCTGGTGGCGCCGGCGCTGGCGCTGGGCAACCGCGTGGTGGCGGTGCCGTCGGAAGCGGCGCCGCTGTCGGCGCTTGATCTGTACCAGGTGCTGGACACCTCGGACCTGCCGGGCGGGGCGCTGAACATCGTCACCGGATCAAGCTCGGAGCTGGCGCGCACGCTGGCTTCGCATGCGGACGTGGACGCCGTGTGGCGCCACGACGGTTCGGCCGAGGGTTGCGCGGAGGTGGAGCGCTTATCAAGCGATTCGCTCAAGCGCACCTGGGTCGGCGGCGCCAAGGGCCGCGACTGGTTCGATGCGAAGCAGGCGTGCGGCCGCACCGTGCTGCAGCATGCTTCCCAAGTAAAGAATGTCTGGATTCCATACGGCGTGTAATACAGCGTCGACGTACGAAACACCGACAACATAAATCAACGTCATTCCCGCGAAGGCGGGAATCCAAGTTTGCTAGCGTAACGCGACCAACATTGGATTCCCGCCTGCGCGGGAATGACGGTTTTTAAGCTAACGAATAGATTTACCTGAAGAGGAATCGATATGTTCCTACCCCAAGAAATCGTCCGCAAAAAGCGTGACGGCGGCACCCTGAGCGCCGAAGAGATCCAGTTCTTCGTGCGCGGCATCCCGGACGGCAGCACCACCGAAGGCCAGATCGCCGCGCTGGCGATGGCCGTCTACTTCAACGACATGACGATGGACGAACGCGTCGCCTTCACGCTGGCGATGCGCGATTCCGGCCAGGTCCTCGACTGGAAATCCCTCGACCTGCCGGGCCCGGTGGTCGACAAGCACTCGACCGGCGGCGTCGGCGACGTGGTCTCGCTCATGCTCGGCCCCATGATCGCGGCCTGCGGCGGCTTCGTGCCGATGATCTCGGGCCGCGGCCTGGGCCACACCGGCGGCACCCTGGACAAGTTCGATTCGATCCCGGGCTACAGCACCGTGCCGGATCCGGAAACATTCCGCCAGGTCGTCAAGGACGTGGGCGTGGCCATCATCGGCCAGACCGCCCAGCTGGCACCGGCCGACAAGCGCTTCTACAGCATCCGCGACACCACGGCGACCGTGGAATCGGTGGCCATGATCACCGGCTCGATCCTGTCGAAGAAGCTGGCGGCCGGCCTGGACGCGCTGGTGATGGACGTGAAGGTCGGCAGCGGCGCCTTCATGCCGACCTACGAAAAATCGGTGGAGCTGGCCGAGAGCATCGTCCACGTTGGCAACGGCGCAGGCACCCGCACCTCGGCGATCCTGACCGGCATGAACGAGTCGCTCTGCCACGCCGCCGGCAACGCCGTCGAAGTGCGCGTCGCCATCGACTACCTGACCGGCAAGGCGCGACCGAGCCGCCTGCACGAAGTGACCATGGCGCTGTGCGCCGAGATGCTGGTCATTTCCGGCATCGCCAGGACCGACGAGGAAGCACGCGCCAAGCTGCAGGCGGCGCTGGATTCCGGCGAAGCGGCCGAGCGTTTCGCCCGCATGGTCACCGCGCTGGGCGGTCCGTCCGACCTGATGGACAAGCCGGACGCGCACCTGGAAGGCGCGCCGGTCATCGTCCCGGCGCCGAGCCTGCAGGCGGGCTTCGCGACTTCGGTCGACACCCGCGGCCTGGGCCTGGCGGTGGTGGCGCTGGGCGGCGGCCGCGTGCGTCCGCAGGATACGATCGACTTCGCCGTCGGCCTCACTAATCTGGTGGAGCTGGGCGATGCGATCGCGGTCGGCCAGCCGCTGGCGATGGTGCATGCACGCTCCAGCGAAGCCGCCGAGCAGGCGGTGCGCCAGGTGCAGGCCGCCTACCAGATCGGTGCAGAGAAGGCGGCGGCCGAGCCGATGATCTACAAGACCATCCGTCCTTGATACCCAGACCATGAAATACGCGAAACTCATCGACGAAGCCCGCGCCGCGCGCGAACTGGCCTACACGCCGTACTCGAAGTTCCAGGTCGGCGCCGCGCTGGAATGCAAGGACGGCCGCATCTTCCGCGGCTGTAACGTGGAAAACGCCTCCTACGGCCTGTGCAACTGCGCCGAGCGCACCGCCTTTTTCAGCGCCATCGCCCACGGCTACAAGCCGGGCGACTTCTCGGCCCTGGCCGTGATCGGCCAGACCGAAGGCCCGATCGCCCCCTGCGGCGCCTGCCGCCAGGTGATCCTGGAACTGGGCGGCAAGGCGCTGCCGGTGGTCTTGAGCAACCTGAACGGCGACGTGTTCGAGACCACGGCGGCCGAGCAGCTGCCGAACGCCTTTGTTGGCGGCGACTTGAACAAGTAAGCTACATTAGCCGGCCGAGAAGCGCTGCACGCGGCAAACGCGGCAGCGCTTTTCTTTTGTCTGTTAGAAAGCAGACAAGCTGAACTTCCTCAAAAGCAACATTGCGATCCCGGCGTGTAATCGCTGGAATCGCTCGTATGCGCGCACAGGAATCCGATGCGTTTTAATCGAGAGAGTCGAAAAGTTTATTTTTTCGCACCGATGGAACAGTGCTGTCCTATCCTTGGGAAGACTTGTTTTTTACCCTCGGAGCTATTCCGATGTCAAATCTATGGGAGGTTCGAGCACATATACTCGACGCTGACAAGAAGACAGTTCGCGAGACTTTCGCTCTGAGCTATTCGGGCATGATTGAAGCAGAAGACCTTGCGCGGAACGTAAGCAAGTTTTCCTCGAAAGATTTTGTTCGGGCCCATTGGGAATTTATTCGAAGATATATGGAGGAGGGGCCTGAAGAAATTTCAAGTCAAATACAATTTTGCATGCCCATCGATCAGAAACGTGAGAACGCGAGATTGGGATTGAAAGGATATTTGCAAATTTTGCAGGGGCGCCGGCTCTCTTGTACGTTGCCATGTTCCCATTCTGTTTAGTAGTAAGCGTGTTTCGGATTTTTGCAATTCGAATTAGCAAAATTCCATCCTGGCCGGTAGAGGTCGGGGCTAGTTGTGCAATTGAACCAAATGATCCTTATGCGATCAAGGGAACAGATGATGGAGAGCGTGTTGCTGTATATCCCGAAGCTGCGCTCGCAGCAGGTGTAGGTTTTTGCACACCATAATGTCTTTTCGCGCACAAGTGCGGCCTTGAAATCGCTGACAAGTACACAACATGCAGCGTTGACCACGTTTTCGATGAGGAGCACCCCCATGAGCCCATCCGACACCCAACTGCTGCATGACTTCCTCGGCCAACTCGTCCAGGCCCGCGGCATCCAGAAGGACCCCGAAGCCGACGCGCTCATTCAGCGTGCGGTCGCCCAGCAGCCCGATGCCGCCTACCTGCTGGTCCAGCGCGTGCTGCTGATGGAACAGGCCCTCGACAGCGCCAAATCCAGGATCGCCACACTGGAAAGCCAGCTGCAACAACAGCAGCAACAGACCAGCCGCGGCGGCTTCCTCGACCCCCATTCCTGGGGCAGCCGCCGCCACGCCAGCCACCCGCAATCCCAGCACATGCACTACCAGCACGCCATGCCTGGCTCGATGGGCCGCGGCATGGGCGGTTTCCTGCGTGGCGGTGGAGGTGGTGGATTGCTCGGCTCGATCGCTGCGACCGCTGCCGGCGTGGCAGCCGGCAGCTTCCTCTTTCATGGCCTCGACAACCTGTTCCACGATCACGACGGCCAGGGCGCCGCCCACCTGCTGGGAGGAGAAAACCTGTCAGGCGCCGACCTTTCAGGCAGCGCGCTGGCCGACCAGGCCGGCCTGAACGACATCGGCACCGGTGACAGCCTGCTCGGCGGCGACTTCGGTTCCGAAGGCAGCGGCGGCTTCTTCGACGGCGACGGTTCCGACGAGGGCCTGTTCGGCTAGACGCCGCCGCGAAAGAACATCACATCTGCTGGAACAGGTGTCCGTGATTGCGGCTCACCTCCAGCTCGCCGGGGAAGTTGCGCAGCCGGACCATCTGGCGTCCGCGCAGGTCGCGGAACACTTCGGCGATCGCATCCACCCGCACCAGGGTGGAGCGGTGGATGCGCCAGAACTCGTCCGGGTCCAGCTCGTCCGCCAGTTCCTTGAGCGTCTTGCGAATCAGCAGCTGGGCGGTGGCGGTCTGCACGCAGGTGTACTTGTCGTCGGCCTGGAAGAACAGGACCTCGCGGGTGCTGACCATGCGCAGGCTGCCGCCCACCTGGGCCTGGATCCACTTCAGGTAGTTCGGCTTGGCCGCACCGCCCCCCTTGAGCAGGGTCCCCAGCTCGGCCAACTGCGCGCCGATGTCCTGCGGCGCCCTGGTGAGCCGCGCACGCAGGCGCTCGCAGGTGGTCTGCAGCCGGGCCGGCGTCACCGGCTTGAGCAGGTAGTCGATCGCTCCCTGTTCGAAGGCGTCGAGCGCGTACTGGTCGTAGGCGGTGGCGAACACGATGTGGCAGCGGTTGTAGAGCTGGCGCGCGGCGTCGATCCCGCCCATGCCGGGCATCCGGATGTCCAGAAAAGCGATATCGGGTTTGTGCTGCGCGGCCAGTTCCAGCGCCTCGGCGCCGTTGGCGGCTTCGGCCACGATGCGCAGCTCGGGCCAGGCATGGAGCAGGCGCATGCGCAGCTGGTCGCGCATCGGCGCTTCGTCGTCGGCGATCAGCGCGGTCGGGGCGCCAGGACTCATTTGAGCACCTCGAAAAAACGTAGCGAGCGGCGGCAATGGTGGCCGAGAAGCGCAACCGTACGAGGAGTACGGTGAGCATCGCAGGCCGCCAGTGCAACGCGCAGCAGGTTTGTCGAGGTGCTCATCAGTCGAACTCCGTCATGCGGTAGGGCAGGCGGATCGAGGCGCAGGCGCCGCCGCCCGGGGGCGTCTCGATCACCAGTTCGGCATCCTTCCCGTACAGCAGGGCCAGGCGCTCGCGGATGTTGGCCAGGCCGACGCCTTCGTCGGCGTGCAGGTCGATGCCGACGCCATCGTCGCACACGTCCACATGCAGCGTCGCCACTTCGACATGGGCGCGGACCGTGATGGTGCCGCCGGTCACCTTCGGCTCCAGGCCGTGCTTGATCGAGTTCTCGATCAGGGTCTGCAGCATCATCGGCGGGAAGGGCGAGCTGCCGAGGAAATCGGGCACCTCGAAGCGCACCTGCAGCCTTTCCTTCATGCGCGCCTGCATGATCGCCAGGTAGGCGCGCGACAGCTCGACCTGCTTGCCCAGGGTGCCACCTATGCCGCCGCCCTTGGTGCGCATCTGCGGCAGCGAGGAGCGCAGGTATTCGATCAGGTGCGCGTGCACGCGCGCCGCTTCCTTCGGGTCGGTCTCGATCAACTGGCCGATCAGCGCCAGGGTATTGAACAGGAAGTGCGGTTCGACCTGGGCCTGCAGCGTCGCCATCTGCGCTTCCATCAGGCGGCGCTCCAGGGTGGCGACATTGGCCTTGTCGGCGGCTTCGCGGGCGGTGAGCTCGGCGCGGCGCTTGCCGCCGGCCAGCACCTTGACGCCGAACGAGATCAGGATGAACCACACCGCCGGTTCGGTCAGCTGGAACGAGACGCCGAAGACGAAGACCAGGAACCAGGTCACGTACAGCTTGCGCCACTCGACCAGGGCCAGCCAGTCGAAGAAGCTCCACCACAGGGCGCTGGCTTCGCCGACGGCTTCGCGCACGAAGTCGAGTGCGCGGTTGATCGGGGTGGCCATCATGCCTTACTCCACGATCTGGGCCGGACGGCGGCCGAACAGCGCTGTCGCGACGACTTTCAGCAGCAGGAAGGCGACGAACAGCGTGAGCGCCAGCGGCACGATGCTCAGCACCAGCGCCAGCCCGATCGACACCGCCAGCAGCGACGGCCAGGACAGCGATGCCAGGGTGCGGGCGCCCGAGCGCAGGGCACGGTTGGCCTTGCGGGCGATGTCTTTCATGTCGGTCATGAAGGTATCGAAGCGGGAGGGTTTCATGCGTGTTCCTTCGGTTGAGTTGATGGCGCCACTGTAGGCCTTGCGGGCAGGGAGCGCCATGGTCATCCGACGAACGGTCGAAATGCCGGGTTTGACGGTCGCGTGGGCGGATAAGCGGGGAGCTTTGCCTATCACTTTCGAAGGAGCGGTACGGGGCCGCGCGCGTCCCAGTAGCTGCGCAGCAGTCCATAGTTCACCGTGTCGGCCATCTGGCCGTGCACGAACCAGCGTTCTGGCATGTAGCCTTCCTTGCGAAAGCCCAGGCGTTCCAGGACGGCGGCCGAGGCGCCGTTGCGCGGGTCGATGTCGGCTTCCACGCGATTCAGCCGCAGTTCGTGGAAACCGTAGTCGAGCGCCACCTCCAGCGCCTCGGTGGCATAGCCCTTGCCCCAGTGCGGGCTGCCGAGCGCGTAGCCGAGTTCGCAACGGCGGTTCTGCGGGAAGAAGTGATGCAGGTTGACGGTGCCGATGAGAAGGCCGGTTTCGGCAAGCTCGATGCCGAAGCGTACCTCGGACTGATCGCGGTAGCCGTCCAGGGCCCGCGCAATGGCATTTTCGGCAAAGGAGATCGAGGTCCAGGGTTCCGCGCTCCAGTAGCGCACCACGGCCGGATCGGAGAACACGGCGAACAGGTCGGCGGCATCGCGCATCGTCATGGGGCGCAGGGTGAGCCGCTCGGTGGTAAGGATGGGCGTCGGATAGCTGGACATGGTCACCTGATTGTTTGATTGCTAATAATCATACAGGGTTGCCGCGATTTGTCCTCGTCCAGAAGAAGGGTTTCCGGTTGCGACGCCCTTGCCGGCGCTTCACGCGCCGGGCAGGTAATCGATGCCGCCCTCGATCGCGCCGATGACCTGGGCGCGGTTCTCCTTGCTCTCGCTGAAACCGGTCAGCAGCGTCGTGCGCGAGCCCCCTGCTTCGAGGAAGTCCTGCCAGTATGCCAGGCCGGCCGCATCCGGCTCGCGGTGCAGCACGTTCCGGTACACCGTCGCGACGAAAGCGGGGGCGTCCAGCGGGCCGTAGCGTCCGGCGAACTCGTCGCTGGCCATGAACTGCGCCGCCACGTCCTGCAGGCCGGCGCCGCGGTCCATCGCCGCGATCCAGAAGCCGAGGCCGGCCGGGTCGGGAGCGCGGTCGAAGGCGGCCTGGTAGATGCGGTAGGCCTGTCCGGCGCTGCCGTCGATGTCGAAGGCCAGGGCGCGATCGGCGAACAGGACGCGTTCGACGCCGGCCAGGGCGACCTCGATGGCCTTGCCGGACAGCGTGACGCCGGCATCCTTGCGCAGCAAGGTATACGCGTCGCGCTGTCCCGGCAGGGTGGCGACGTCGAAACCGGCGGCGCCGTCGAAGGCATTGACGCCGGAGCGGGCAAGGAAGACGTCGTTCCCGCTCGAACCCAGCAGCACCTCGCCGCCGAAGTTCGCCTGGTAGACATGGCCGTTGGCGAGCTTGTTGAGCCACACCGACATCACGCCGCCGCCCGTGATGCCGACCAGGTCACGCATGCCGTCGCCGTCGACGTCGGCTGCCTGGACGCGTTCGCCCGGCGCGGATTCCCAGGCGAGGGCAAAGCTGCCGTCGCCGCGGTTCAGGTAAAGCTTGGACGTCACCGGCATGCCTGCCGATTCGGCCAGGATGTCGACGAAACCGTCGTTGTTGACGTCGACCGCCGACAGGGACATCAACCAGCCCGGCTGGCTGGTGTCCTTGTCCTGGGGCAGGCGGGTTGCGGTCTCGTCGCGGAAGTTTCCGGCGCCATCGTTGACCAGGAGCTGGATGTAGTCGGCATGGTAGAAGGTGCCGGAGTCTCCGCCATTCGTCACGCTCAGCATCAGGTCCGGAAACGCATCGCCGTTCAGGTCGATGCGCTCGACCTCGAGCACGATTTCGCCCGGCAGGCCGGCGGCCGGCAGAGGAATCGGCGCGCTGCGGGTGAAATTGCCGGTGCCGTCGTTGAGCAAGACCTTGCTCGGCGTTTTCATGATATTCCCGTCCCAGGTGCCGAGGACCAGGTCGGCGGCGCCGTCGCCGTTGAGATCACCGATTCCCGAGAAGGTGCTGGTTTCAGGATAATCGGCGGGGCCGAGGCGCACCGAAGGCCGTGGCAGCAGATCGCGCATCTCGGTGAAGCGCCCGCTGCCATCGTTGATCAGGAGAAGATTGCCTTCGTCGAGCGCATTCACCAGCACGTCGATGTGGCCGTCGCCGTTGACGTCGCCCGCGCTGCCGCCGTGATTCGTGTCCGGACGCTGGGGCAGGCTGGCGCTGGCATCTTCGAGGCGGCCGCTCGACACGGAAGACAGGTAGAGGCTGCTGATTCCGCCAGGGAAGGGCGGGGCGTCGTCGCCGAAATCGAGCTGGAAGATGTCGCTGCGGCCGTCCCCGTTGAAGTCGGCCACGATGGTACGGCCGCCGCCGACGATCTTCAGGGGCGGCTGCCCGAAGATCTCGGCGGTGCCGTCGCGCAGGCCGCCCTTGCGGTCGCCCAGGACGATGTAGGTGGGGGCCGGGGCGGTGCCGGTGCCGACCTGGGTGACGATCGCGAAGTCGGTACTGCCGTCGCCGTTGAAGTCGCCCGTCTTGAACTGCGACAGCGCGGCGTTCGCGGGGAAGGGAAGCTTGAGCGTGGCGGCGCTGCGGAAGTCGCCCACGAACTGCGAGCGCAGGATGACCGCATCGTCCGACCCTGCGCCGACGAATTCGATCTTTTCGACGCCGCGCAGGGTGTCGGTGCCGCGGTCGCCGTTGGTGAAGCGCTTGACGACGGTGAAGGTATCGCTGGCCGCGTCGTAGCGCACCTCTGCGGCGGTCGATTTCTCGAAAAAGTAGCTCACGGTGTCGAAGCCGGCCCCGCCCTCGACCAGGTCGCTGCCCCCGCCGCCGTGGAAGTATTCGTCGGCAGCGCCGCCGCGCAGGATGTCGTCATGGCCGGAGCCCTGCACGACCTTGACGCCGACCAGGCGGTCGACGGTGCCGAATCCGTCTTCGGCGCGGCCTGCGCCGAGGTCGACGATCACGCCGCGCGGCGAGCCCCAGTAAGCGGCCGTCGCGTAGGAAGCGGCGGCGACGATCTCGTCGTTGCCGGGGCCGCCGATGGCCAGGCCGGTGGTGACGACGATGCGGTCATTGCCTTCCAGGCCGTAGATCGGTCCTGCTGGAAGCCCCTGCTTTTCCTGGTCGATGACGTCGTCATTCGGCGTGCCGTGGAAGGCCATGTTCGTCCCGTCGTGCTGAGTTGCAAAGATGCAAGTATATGCAATCGGCAGCAAAGAAGCGAATCCCGGGCACCGCCTTGGTCAGCCTTTCGCAGCCACCGCCCGCACCACCATGTCGCCGATCAGGCGCTCGGCATCCTCGAAGTCGGCGCCGGAGAGTTCCGGCTTGTCCAGCACCAGCGCCATCTGGGCCGAGAAGTCGGCGTAGGACTGGGTCATGGCCCACAGCGCGAACAGCAGGTGGGTGGCGTCCAGGCGGGCGATGCGGCCGTCCGCCATCCAGCGCTCGAACACCTCGATGTCGCGGCGCAGCAGCGGCACCACCCGGGCACGGATCTGCTCGCCGTAGAACTTGGCGCCGCCGATGACCTCCATCGCGTACACGCGCGAGGCCCAGGGCTGCTCGCGCGAGAAGCGCAGCTTGGCGCCGATGTAGGCGCGCAGCACGTCGGCGGGCTCGCCGCCGGCCTCGGCCAGATGCGCCATGCGCGCGAGCCAGTCGTCGAGCACGTCGTCGAGCACGCGCTGGTACAGGCCGTTCTTGGTCGGGAAGTAGTAGAGCAGGTTCTGCTTCGAGATGCCGGTCCGTTCGGCGACCGCGGCGATGCTGGTGCCGTCGAAGCCGCATTCGGCGAACAGGCGGGTGGCGGCCTGGATGATCGCGCTTTCGAGCTTGCCGCGCCGCCTGGCGCTGTCGGTAACGGGAATGTCCATGATGTCCTCAGCGCCGGGTGCGCAGCACGTCGCGCAGGAAGTCGAGCAGTTGCGGGTTGGCCGCATAGGCGGCATTGAAGCGGAACCAGATGCCCTGCCGTCCGGTATCCTGCGGGCGCTGCGTGAAGAATTCGCCCGGCGCCAGCAGGATGCCGGCGCGCAGGGCGGCGTCGGCGATGGCGCGGCCGGTCCGTCCGGGTGCCGCCTCGCTCCAGCCGGCGCTGACGAACATGCCGCCGCGCGGCCGCGCCAGCGGGCGCAGGCCCACGCCGTCCAGGGCCTCCAGGGTGCGCTCGCGCGCCTCCTCCAACTGGCTGGTCAAGCGCTCGACCATGCGGCGGTAGCCGCGCGTGCCGGTGGCGTGGAAGACCGCGCGCTCGTTGATCTCGGACGTGGTCAGGCCCGCCACCATTTTCACGCGCAGCAGCTCCGGTACCAAGGAATGCGAGGCGCACAGCGAGCCCACGCGCAGCACCGGCGACAGGGTCTTGGAAAAGCTGCCGACCCGGATCACCCGGCGCAGCCCGTCCATGGCCGCCAGCGATGCTTCGGAAGGCAGGGCCAGCTCGCGGTAGATGTCGTCTTCCACCAGCCAGAAATCGAACTGCTCGGCCAGCGCCAGCAGCCGGTGCGCCTGGGCGTGCGAGAGCGAGGTGCCGAGCGGATTCTGGAGCACCGTGTTGACGAACATGAGTTTCGGATGCAGCAGCGCGGCCTGGCGCGCCAGCTCTTCCATATCGAGGCCGGCCTCGCTGCGCGCGATGCCGACCGGGATGCAGCCATGGTGGCGCACCAGCGACAGCAGGTTGCTGTAGCCGGGGTCTTCCACCAGCACGACGTCGCCGGGGCGCGTGAGGGTGCGCAGCACCAGGTCGAAGGCGTGGGTGGCGCCGTTGGTGAGCAGGATCTGGTCGGGCTCGACGGCGAACAGCTCGCCGGACAGGGTGGCGGCCAGGTGCTGGCGCAGCGCCGGGAAGCCGAGCGGATGGCCGTAGCCGCGCAGGCGGCTGGCCGGGATCTTCATCGCATGGCGGACGGCGTCGAGGATGGTATTTTCGCCATACCACTCGGGCGGCAGCCAGCCGGCGCCGACCGGCAGCGCCTCGGCCTGTCCGCTGTACAGCTCGGGGGCGAGGGCATCGATTTCGGAATGCAGGCCGGGCTGGTTGGCTACCGGCGCGGAAGGCGCCTGTGGCAGGCCGCGTGCGACGAAGAAACCGGACCCGCGGCGCGAGGACAGCAGTCCCAGCTGATGCAGCCGCTCATAGGCCTCGACCACCGTGTATGTGCTGACGCCATTGCACTTTGCGAATTGTCTAACCGATGGCATTTTCGTGCCGGCACCGAGCTGGCGCTCGTTTACCATCGTCGAGATAGTCCCGACGATCTGGTCGACCAGGCTGCCGCGCCCCTTGCGGTCGATCGCGAGCAAGGGCCAGACTGCCGCTTCGGCTGTCATACTGGACGCCCGATGCAAGGTTTCAGAAGGAATAATCTCTGTCAGAACAGCTTCTGCCATCGCCACCACTCCACGCGCGGGTTGAACTGTACAGGTCACGGAACCTGTACGGTTGGTCGGTTTTGCCCTTGGTGTATCTGTGCCGGTGTTGCCTTGCTGACTATTATTGATCAATATTTTGCCAACTGGTAAAAATTTTTCGCCGTGATGGCGGGGGAGAGACGCATGAACGAGTCCAGGCCCACCTCGATGTCCGCATTCTGGATGCCTTTCACCAATAACCGCGACTTCAAGGCCGATCCGCGCCTGCTGGTGTCCGCCGAAGGGATGTACTACAAGGACGTCGACGGCAATAGCGTGCTCGACGGCACCGCCGGTCTCTGGTGCGTGCCCTGCGGCCACGCCCAGCCGCGCATCACCCAGGCCGTGAGCGAGATGGTCGGCCAGCTCGACTTCGCGCCCACCTTCCAGATGGGGCACCCGGCCGCGTTCGACCTGGCCGAGCAACTCATGGAGTACACCGGCCACAAGTTCGGCCACGTGTTCTATACCAACTCCGGCTCCGAGGCGGTGGACACCGCGCTGAAAATGGCGCTGGCCTACCACAGGGCGCGCGGCGAGGGCGGGCGCACGCGCCTGATCGGCCGCGAGCGCGGCTACCACGGCGTGGGCTTCGGCGGCCTCTCGGTGGGCGGGATCGGCAACAACCGCAAGAGCTTCGGCCCGCTGCTGCCGGGCGTGGACCACCTGCCGCACACGCACAACCTGCTGAAAAACGCCTTCTCGCGCGGCGAGCCGGACTTCGGCGCCGACCTGGCCGACGAGCTGGAACGCCTGGTCACGCTGCACGACGCGTCCACCATCGCCGCCGTCATCGTCGAGCCGGTGTCCGGCTCCACCGGCGTGCTGGTGCCGCCCAAGGGTTACCTGAAGCGCTTGCGCGAGATCTGCGACAAGCATGGCATCCTCCTGATCTTCGACGAAGTCATCACCGGCTTCGGCCGCCTGTGCACGCCCTTCGCCAGCGACTACTTCGGCGTGGAGCCGGACATGATGACCACGGCCAAGGGCCTGACCAACGGCGTGGTGCCGATGGGCGCCGTATTCTCCAAGCGCTTCATCCACGACGCCTTCATGGAGGCGCCGGCCGGCATCGAGCTGTTCCACGGCTACACCTACTCGGGCCACCCGCTGGCCTGCGCGGCCTCGCTCGCCACGCTCGAGGTGTTCCGCGAGCAGGGCATCATCGAAAACGCCAGGAGCGTCCAGCCGTATTTCGAAGACGCGCTGCATGCGCTGCGCGGCCTGCCGCACGTGATCGACCTGCGCTCCATCGGCCTGGTGGCCGGCATCGAACTCGAACCCATCGCCGGCAAACCGGGCGCACGCGCCTACAGCGCCTTCAAGAAGGCCTTTGCCGACGGCATCCTGATCCGCGTGACGGGCGATATCATCGCGCTCTCGCCGCCGCTCATCCTGGACAAGCAGCACATCGACGAATTGTTCGGCAAGCTGGCCAACGTACTCAAACACCTGGACTAATACATGAATCTCATTTCGCACTTCATCAACGGCCAGCCGGCGCACGCGGACGGTACGCGCCAGCTGGATGTGTACAACCCGGCGCGCGGCGAGCCCTGCGCGCGGGTGGCGCTGGCCGAGCCGCGCGACGTCGACGCGGCCGTCAGCGCGGCGCTCGCCGCCTTCCCGGCCTGGGCCGGCACGCCGCCGCTGGCGCGCGCACGCATCCTGTTCAAGTACCTGCAGTTGTGCCAGCAGCATACCGACGACTTCGCCGCCATGGTCGTGCGCGAGCACGGCAAGACCTTCGCCGACGCACAAGGAGAAGTCGCGCGCGGCATCGAAGTGGTGGAATTCGCGGTGGGCATCCCGCAGATGCTCAAGGGCGAATTCACCGACCAGATCGCGCGCGGCATCGATGCCTGGTCGATGCGCCAGCCGCTTGGCGTGGTCGCCGGCATCACGCCCTTCAACTTCCCGGTGATGGTGCCGATGTGGATGTTCCCGGTCGCGATCGCCTGCGGCAACACCTTCGTGTTGAAACCTTCGGAACGCGACCCTTCGCCCTCGCTGCTGCATGCGCAGCTGCTGAAGGAAGCCGGCCTGCCGGACGGCGTGTTCAACGTGGTGCAGGGTGACAAGGTAGCCGTCGATGCGCTGCTCGAGCACCCCGACGTCCAGGCCATCAGCTTCGTGGGCTCGACCCCGATCGCCGAATACATCTATTCGCGCGGATCGAGCAAGGGCAAGCGCGTGCAGGCCCTGGGCGGCGCCAAGAACCACATGGTGGTGATGCCGGACGCGGACATGGACATGGCGGTCGACGCGCTCATCGGCGCGGCCTACGGCTCGGCCGGCGAGCGCTGCATGGCGATCTCGGTGGCGGTGGCGATCGGCGACGCCGGCGACAAGCTGGTCGCCGCGCTGGCCGAGCGCACCAGGCGGCTCAAGGTCGACGACGGCATGGCCGAGGGCGCCGAGATGGGCCCGGTCATCACCGGCGCCGCCAAGGAACGCATCGAACGCCTGATCGGCCAGGGCGTGGAGCAGGGCGCAAGCCTGGTGGTGGACGGCCGCGGCTACCGCGTGGACGGCTGCCCGAACGGCTTTTTCGTGGGCGGCACCCTGTTCGACCACGTCACGCCCGACATGACGATCTACCAGGAAGAGATCTTCGGCCCGGTGCTGTGCGTGGTGCGCCTGCCGGACGTGGGCCGCGCGGTGGAACTCATCAACGCCAACGAATACGGCAACGGGGTCGCCATCTTCACCCGCGACGGCGGCGTGGCGCGCGAGTTCGTGCGCCAGATCGAGGTCGGCATGGTCGGCGTGAACGTGCCGCTGCCGGTGCCGATGGCCTTCAACAGCTTCGGCGGCTGGAAGCGCAGCCTGTTCGGCGACCACCATGCCTACGGCCCCGAAGGCGTGCGTTTCTACACGCGCCACAAGGCGGTGATGGAGCGCTGGCCCAATACCGCGAGCAGCGGACCGCAGTTCGCCTTCCCGCAGATGAAGTAGGGTGGTCGGCTTTGCCGACCGCGCGTTCAGCTTCCGGATGCGCTGTGCCAACGCACGATCTGGCCACGCTGCAGCATGTCCTCTACTTACAACAAGAAGGGATGCACATGATCGAATCACTCCAGCACCTGCCGCCCGCGGCAGGGTCGAACGGCGAGCTCGCCGCGCAGTTCACCGACCTGGCGCCGCCGCTCAACGCGCGCCAGGCCGCCGTCGAGGCGGCGCGCTGCCTGTACTGCTACGACGCCCCCTGCATGAACGCCTGCCCGACCGGCATCGACGTCGCCGGCTTCATCAAGAACATCCACGACGGCAACGTCGATGGCGCCGCGCACGGCATCCTGAAGGCCAACATCTTCGGCGGCAGCTGCGCGCGGGTGTGCCCGACCGAGATCCTGTGCGAAGACGCCTGCGTGCGCAACAACCCGGCCGAACGCGAGCCGGTGCGCATCGGCCTGCTGCAGCGCTACGCGATCGACAATGCCCGTTTCGAGGGCCATCCCTTCCAGCGCGCACCAAGCACCGGCAAGGTGATCGCCGTGGTCGGCGCCGGACCGGCCGGCCTGTCCTGCGCCCACCGCCTTGCGATGCTGGGCAACGACGTCGTCGTGTACGAAGCGCGCCCGAAAGCCGGCGGCCTGAACGAATTCGGCATCGCCAGGTACAAGCTGCCGGGCGACGTTGCCCAGCAGGAGGTGGACTTCCTGCTGGCGATCGGCGGCATCCATATCGAATACGGGCGCCGGCTGGGCGAGAACCTGAGCCTGGCCGAGCTGCACACGCGCTACGACGCGGTCTTCCTGGGCATCGGCTTGCAGGCCAGCCGGGCGCTCGGCCTGGCGGGCGAGGATGCGCCGGGCCTGATGGCGGCCACCGACTACATCGCGGCGCTGCGCCAGGCCAGCGACCTGTCCACCTTGCCGGTGCCGCGCCGCGCCCTCGTCATCGGGGCCGGCAACACCGCCATCGACATGGCGGTGCAGATCAAGCGCCTGGGCGCCGAGGACGTCACCCTGGTCTACCGCCGCGGCCTGGAATCGATGAGCGCGACGCGCCACGAGATCGAGATCGCCAAGGCGAATTTCGTGCGCATCCGCACCTGGGCCGCGCCGCTCGAGGTGCTGCTGGACGAAAGCGGCCGGGTGGCCGGCATGCGCTTCGAGCAGACCCGCATGGAAGAGGGGCGCCTGGTACGCACCGGCAACTTCCTCGAGATGGCGGCCGACGCCGTGTTCAAGGCCATCGGCCAGGGCATGAGCGAAGAAGGTTTCAACGAACCGCTGGCGCGCGAACTGTCGCGTGAGGGCGATCGCATCTGGATCGACGATCGCTTCCGCACCGCGCTGCCGGGCATCTATGCCGGCGGCGATTGCGTCGCGCCGGGGCAGGACCTGACGGTGCAGGCGGTCCAGCACGGCAAGCTCGCCGCGATCAGCATCCACGACGACATCCAAGCAAAGATGGAGGCAGCATGGCCGACCTGAGCATCGATTTCTGCGGCATCAAGAGCCCGAACCCGTTCTGGCTGGCCTCGGCGCCGCCGACCGACAAGGCCTACAACGTCGTGCGCGCCTTCGAAGCGGGCTGGGGCGGCGTGGTGTGGAAGACCCTGGGCGAAGACCCGCCGGCGGTCAACGTCTCCTCGCGTTACTCGGCCCACTACGGCAAGAACCGCGAGGTCATCGGCTTCAACAACATCGAGCTGATCACCGACCGCAGCCTGGAGATCAACCTGCAGGAGATCACCCAGGTCAAGAAGGACTGGCCGGACCGCGCCCTGATCGTCTCGCTGATGCTGCCCTGCGAGGAAGCGCCCTGGGCGGCAATCCTGCCGCTGGTGGAAGCCACCGGCGCCGACGGCATCGAACTGAACTTCGGCTGCCCGCACGGCATGCCCGAGCGCGGCATGGGCGCGGCGGTCGGGCAGGTGCCGGACTACGTGCAGATGGTCACCGCCTGGTGCAAGAAGCACACCCGCCTGCCCGTCATCGTCAAGCTGACCCCGAACATCACCGACGTGCGCCACCCGGCCAGGGCCGCGCTGGCCGGTGGGGCGGATGCGGTGTCGCTGATCAACACGGTCAATTCCATCACCCACCTCGACCTCGACCGCATGGTGGCCTTCCCCATCGTGGGCGGGGCCAGCACCCACGGCGGCTATTGCGGCTCGGCGGTCAAGCCGATCGCCCTGAACATGGTGGCCGAGATCGCGCGCGATCCGCAGACCGCCGGCCTGCCGATCTCCGGCATCGGCGGCATCCAGAACTGGCGCGACGCGGCCGAGTTCATCGCGCTCGGCGCCGGCAGCGTGCAGGTATGCACGGCCGCGATGCTGCACGGCTTTCGCATCGTCGAAGAGATGCAGGACGGCCTGGCGCGCTGGATGGACAGCAAGGGCTACCAGAATATCGCCGCCTTCTCGCGCAAGGCGGTGCAGAACACTACCGACTGGAAGTACCTGGACATGAACTACCAGGTGATCGCCCGGATCGACCAGGACAAGTGCATCAAGTGCGGCAAGTGCTACGTCGCCTGCGAAGACACCTCGCACCAGGCGATTGCGCGCCTGGTCGACGATGCGGGCGCGCGCCGCTACGAGGTGAAGGACGCAGAGTGCGTGGGCTGCAACCTGTGCGAGATCACCTGTCCGGTGGAAGCCTGCATCAGCATGGTGCCGCAGGAGACCGGCAAGCCCTATATGAACTGGACGCAGGACCCGCGCAATCCGAGGGCGGAACCAGTCGCCGTTTGAGCCGACGAAACCCCGCACCGCCGTAAGTACGATTGCGCTACACTCGGTCGCACATTTTCGCAACCGACGAGGAGAGTCCCCCCGTGACCACGCACCATGACGCGCCAGCCGGCGCAAGCACCGAACTCTGGAACCACGACCTGGCCCCGACCACGCCCGCGCAGCGCACCTGGCGCTGGTATCACTTCGCGGCGCTGTGGGTCGGCATGGTCATCAGCATCCCCGCCTACATGCTGGCCGCCAGCCTGATCGAGGGCGGGATGTCGGCCTGGCAGGCGGTGCTCACGGTGTTCCTCGCGAACCTGATCGTGCTGGTCCCGATGCTGCTGGTCGGCCATGCCGGCACCAAGTACGGCATTCCGTATGCGGTGCTGGCGCGCGCCTCCTTCGGCACCCGCGGCGCGCGCCTGCCCGCCGTGATGCGCGCGATCGTCGCCTGCGGCTGGTACGGCATCCAGACCTGGTTCGGCGGCAGCATGATCTACACGCTGCTGGGCGTTTTGCTGGGCGCTCCGATCGGCGGCGAGAACCTGCCGGGCCTGGGCATCAACCTCGGCCAGTTGGCCTGCTTCCTGGGCTTCTGGGCGATCCAGATGTACTTCATCGTGCACGGCATGGAATCGATCCGCAAGCTCGAGACCTATACCGCGCCGCTGAAGATCGCAATCTGCTTCCTGCTGCTGTGGTGGGTGTACGACAAGGTGGGCGGCTTCGGCCCGCTGCTCGGCCAGCCCTCGCAGTTCGTGCCGGGCGGACCGAAGGCCGGCCTGTTCTGGAGCGTGTTCTGGCCATCGCTGACGGCGATGATCGGCTACTGGGCCACGCTGGCGCTGAACATTCCCGATTTCACCCGCTTCGCCAAGACCCAGCGCGACCAGGTGATCGGCCAGACGCTCGGCCTGCCGCTGCCGATGGGCCTGCTCGCGGCACTGGCCGTGACCGTCACCTCGGCCACCATCGTCCTGTACGGCAAGGCGCTGTGGGACCCGGTCGACGTGGCCAGCCGCATGACCGGCGTGGCGGTGCTGGTGGCCCTGATCATCCTCCTGATCGACACCGCCAGCGTCAACCTGGCCGCCAACCTGGTGGGCCCGGCCTACGATTTCTCGGCGCTGTCGCCCAGGCGCATCTCCTACCGCACCGGCGGCTACATCACGGCCGGCATCGCGCTGGCGATGATGCCCTGGAAGATACTCGAGACCACCCAGAACTACATCTTCATCTGGCTCACCGGCTACTCGGCGCTGCTCGGGCCGATCGCCGGGATCATGATCGTCGACTACTACTTCGTGCGCAAGACCAGGCTCGACGTCGACCAGCTCTACAACGAGGCCGGCAGCTATTCGTACAAGGGCGGCTGGAACATCGCCGCCATCGTGGCCTTCGCAGCCGGCGTGCTGCCCAACCTGCCGGGCTTCCTGAACGCGGCGCTGCCGAACGCCTTCCCGGACGTGGGCGAGGCCTTCAAGACCATCTATACCTATGCCTGGTTCGTCGGCGTGGTGATCGCGGCCATCGTGTATGGCTTGATGATGAAGGGACGCACGGCGCCGGCACTCGGAAACGTGAACAAGGCGGCGAACAATTATCCAACCTGAAGGGAGAGTCATGACTACCTTGATCCGTGGCGGTACCGTGGTGAACGCCGACCGTGCGTTCCGCGCCGACGTGCTGTGTGTGGGGGACAGGATTGCGGCGGTGGGCGAGAACCTCGAGGCGCCCGCGGGCGCCGCGATCGTCGATGCCGGCGGCCAGTTCGTGATGCCGGGCGGGATCGACACCCATACCCACATGCAGCTGCCCTTCATGGGCACCGTCACGGCCGACGATTTCTACACCGGCACCGCAGCCGGCCTGGCCGGCGGCACCACCACCATCATGGATTTCGTCATCCCGGATCCGAAGCAGTCGCTGCTCGAGGCCTTCCACACCTGGCGCGGCTGGGCCGAGAAGTCGGCCGCCGACTACACCTTCCACGTGGCGGTCACCTGGTGGGACCCATCGGTGCATGAGGAGATGGGCGTGCTGGTGCGCGAGCATGGCGTCAACAGCTTCAAGCACTTCATGGCCTACAAGAACGCGATCATGGCCGACGACGAGACCCTGGTGAAAAGCTTTCGCCGCGCCCTCGAACTGGGCGCCATCCCGACCGTGCACGCCGAGAACGGCGAACTGGTCTACCAACTGCAGCAGGAGCTGTTGGCGAAGGGCATCCGCGGCGCCGAGGCCCATCCGCTCTCGCGCCCGCCCGAAGTGGAAGCCGAAGCCGCCAACCGCGCCATCGCGATCGCCGGCGTGCTCGGCACCCCGGTCTACATCGTGCACGTGTCCTGCGCCGAATCGCTCGACGCCATCACGCGGGCGCGCGCCAGGGGGCAGCGCGTGTACGGCGAAGCGCTGGCCGGCCACCTCGTCATCGACGACAGCGTGTACCGCCATCCCGACCCGGAGTTCGCGCGCGCCCACGTCATGAGCCCGCCGTTTCGCAGCCGGCACCACCAGCAGGCGCTATGGCAGGGCCTGCAGGGCGGGAACCTGCATACCACCGCCACCGACCACTGCACTTTCTGCGCCGAGCAGAAGGCGGCCGGCAAGGACGATTTCACCCGGATCCCGAACGGCTGCGGCGGGGTCGAGGAACGCATGGCGGTGGTCTGGGACGCCGGCGTGAACACCGGGCTGCTCACGCCTTCGGAATTCGTGCGCGTGAGCTCCACCAATGCAGCCCAGATCTTCAACATGTATCCGCGCAAGGGCCTGATCGCCGTAGGTAGCGACGCCGACATCGTGGTCTGGGACCCGAGCGGCACCCGCAGGATCTCCGCCAGCACCCAGCATTCGAAAGGCGGCTTCAACGTCTTCGAAGGGCGCACCGTGCGCGGCATCCCGACCCACACGGTGGCTGCCGGAAAACTGGTGTTCGCGCACGGCGACCTGCGTGCCGAAGCCGGGGCCGGGCGCTACATCGAGCGTCCCGCTTTTTCCGCCACCCTGGCTTGAATCGAGGAGACCAGCATGGACGAACTACGTAAGGATGAGCTGTACGTCAACGGCGAACGCCTGTGGCGGTCGCTGATGGACCTGGCGGCGGTCGGCGCCACCGACAAGGGCGGCGTCAAGCGCCTGGCGCTGACGGACCTGGACCGCCAAGGCCGCGACCTGGTCGTGCAGTGGGGCCGCGAGGCCGGGCTGGAAATCACGGTCGACCAGATCGGCAACGTCTTCATGCGCCGCGAAGGGCGCAAGCCGTCGGCGCTGCCGATCGTCACCGGCAGCCACGTCGACACCCAGCCCACCGGCGGCAAGTTCGACGGCAACTACGGCGTGCTGGCCGGGTTGGAGGTGGTGCGCACCCTGAACGAGCGCAACATCCAGACCGAGGCCCCGATCGAGGTCGCCTTCTGGACCAACGAGGAGGGCTCGCGCTTCGTGCCGGTGATGATGGGATCGGGCGTGTTTTGCGGAGCTGTCAAGCTCGAGACGGCCTACGCGGCGGTCGATACCGAGGGAAAAAGCGTGCGCGAGGAACTGGAACGCATCGGCTACCTGGGCGACGAAGTGCCCGGCAAGCACCCGATCGGCGCCTATTTCGAGACCCACATCGAGCAGGGGCCGGTGCTGGAAGACGCCGGCAAGGTGATCGGTGTGGTGCCGGCCGTGATGGGCCTGTCCTGGTACGACTGCACCGTGACCGGCATGGAGGCGCACGCCGGCCCGACCCCGATGGGACTGCGGCGCGACGCGCTGCAGGTGGCCACCGGCATCATGCAGGAAGTGGTCGCCATCGCTAACCGCTACCCGCCCTACGGGCGCGGGACGGTGGGCATGGTGCAGGTGTTCCCGAACAGCCGCAACGTGATCCCCGGCCGGGTCAAGTTCAGCATCGACCTGCGCAACGTGAACGACGAGCTGCTGAACACCATGCATGAGGAGATGCTGGCCTTTGTCGCCAGCACCCGCAAGGCGAGCGGCCTGGCCATCGAGATCGAGCGCGTGTCCTACTATCCGCCTTGCCCCTTCCACCCGGACTGCGTGAACGCGGTGCGCGCCGCCACCGAGAAGCTGGGCTATTCGAGCATGGACGTGGTCTCGGGTGCCGGCCACGACGCCATCTACGCCGCCCGCGTGGCGCCGTCCGGCATGATCTTCGTGCCCTGCAAGGACGGCATCAGCCACAACGAGATCGAGGATGCCCAACCGGCCCACCTGGAGGCGGGATGCAACGTGCTGCTGCATGCGATGCTCGATCGGGCCGGCGTGGCCGGGTGAGGGCGGGCTGGACAGCCAACGTGGCGACGTCATTCTTGTTTAAATGGCATGATCCCGAGCTCAACTCGGGAGGAGCGGCATGGAGTGGGTAGAGCGTAGCTGGCTGACGATACAGCATGAGTTTTCCGACCTCGGCAACGTCGAGGACATCACGCGTATCGTGGTGCGCCTGCTGGTGGCGGTCGTCTTGGGCGGCATGCTCGGCTACGAGCGCGAGTCGGTCGGCGCCTCGGCCGGCCTGCGCACCCACATGCTGGTGTCGCTCGGCTCGGCCCTGTTCGTCCTGATCCCGCTGCAGGCGGGCATGGAGATCAGCGACATCTCGCGCGTGCTGCAGGGCGTCACCGCGGGCATCGGCTTCATCGGCGCCGGCGCCATCCTCAAGCATCACCAGAAGGAAGACATCAAGGGCGTCACCACGGCCGCCAGCGTGTGGCTGACCGCGGCCGTGGGCATCGCCGCCGGCATGGGACGCGAAGCGACCGCCGTGCTCAGCGCCCTGTTCGCGCTGATCATCCTGGCGATCCTGCGGATCACGCCCAAGAACGAAGCGACCAAGATGAGGGAGTAAGCAGTCGCTTACTGCGCCTCCAGGCTCCTCAGGAACCGAAGCAGCACCTCGCCCGCCACCTCCGCGTCGTCGGCCGTCATGGTCTCGAGCGGATTGTGGCTGATGCCGCCGTTGCCGCAGCGCGTGAACAGCATCGCCACCTCGGTGATGTTCGCCATTTCCATGGCGTCGTGCCCGGCGCCGGACAGCAGGTCGAAGCGCGGCAGGCCGGCCGCCTCGATGGCCGCGCCCAGCCGCTCCATCAGGCGCGGCGAGCAGGGCGCGGCGTCCGCCTCCACCAGCTTCCACAGCTTTTCCTCGATGCCGCGCCGTGCGCAGATGGCACTGACGCCCGCCAGGATGTCGTCCACGGCCGCCAGGCGCTCCTCGTCGCTTGCTGCGCGGATGTCGAGCGACAGCCGGCACTGGCCCGGGATCACGTTCACGGAACCGGACGGCACCTCGAGCTGGCCGACCGTGCCGACCAGCGAGCCGCGTCCGCTGCAGCGCCTTTCCACCAGCAGCACGATCTCGGCCGCCGCCGCGGCGGCGTCGCGCCGCATGCCCATCGGCGTGGTGCCGGCATGGCTGGCCACGCCCGAAAGCTCGACCAGGTAGCGCGAGCTGCCGGCAATCGCCGTCACCACGCCGACCGGCAGGCCGCGTTCGAGCAGCACCGGTCCCTGCTCGATGTGGACTTCGACGAAGCCCAGCAGCGATGCAGGGTCGCGTGCGATCGCCTTGATGTCCGCCGGATCGTGGCCGGCTTCGCGCAGGGCTTCGCGGATGGCGACGCCCATGCCGTCCTGCTGGTCCAGCAGCACCGGGTCGAAGCGTCCGGTGATGGCGCTGCTGCCCAGGAAGGTGCTGCGAAAGCGCACGCCTTCTTCTTCCGCGAAGCCGATCACTTCCAGGTGGAAGGGCAGGCGCTCGCCGCGCTCGTGCAGGTAGCGCACCAGGGCGATCGGCAGCAGGATGCCGAGCCGGCCGTCGTACTTGCCGCCATTGCGCACGGTGTCGTAGTGCGAGCCGGTGATGAGGGTCTTTGCGTCAAGCAGCGCCGCCGCATAGCGCCCGACCACGTTGCCGGCGGCGTCGACGTGCGCGTCCATGCCGGCTTCAAGCATCCAGTCGCGCAGCTGGCCGGCGGTGCGCCGGTGGGCCGGGGTCATGTAGGCGCAGGTGAGGTTGTCGGGACTGTCGCTGATCGCGCCCAGGGTCTCGGCCCAGTCCATCACCCGCGGCCCGAAGCGGAGCTGCACCCGCAGCAATTCGTTCAGGCGGATCTCGGCGATGCGGTGCACCTGGCGCAGGCATTCGCGCATTTCGTCGGCGCGGGTGTTGTTCAGGCGCCGTGCGAAGGCCGCGATGATGGCGGCGCGGGTGAGGCCGCGTCCTGTCGGGCCCTTCACCGCCAGGATGAAGGGGAAGCCGAACTTTTCCTTGTATTGGGCATTGAGCTCGTGCAGCACGGCGTATTCTTCCGGGCTGCAGCGGTTCAGGCCGGACGCTGCCTGCTCGCCGGTGGATTCCGCGGTCAGCTCGCCGGCGATCGCGGCCTTGCCGGCCAGTTCCGGGTGGGCGCGCAGCAGCGCCAGTTGCTCGTCTTCGCTGCCCTGCGTGACGGCCGCCTGCAAGGCCTGCTTGAGCGCGGCGAGGCTGGCGAAGGGCCGCAGGGCGCCGGCGCGCGCGGCGATCCAGGGCGAATGTTCGTAGATGCCGCGCAGCGCCTCGACGAAGGCGGCGGGCGTGCAGGTGTTCAGGTCCGGCAGGGTAGTCATGGTTCGCATCGCCTCATGGGAGTCAATGATGATAAGTCCTGCAAGCCCTCCGGTTATATGCTTGATCAGATAAGCGGTATTGCGCCTACTTGGCAACCAGGGCGCGCGCCGCCGCGCCCACCTGATCGCGCAGCCATTTATGTTCGGACGACTGGTGCACGCGCTGGTGCCACAGCTGGTAGAAGCGCATCGGCGGGAACTTGATCGGCACCGTGAAGCTCTTGAGCGGCAGCGTGCGTTCATAGAAGCGGATGAACTGGCGTCCGGTGGTGAGCACCAGGTCGCTCTGGGTCAGCATGTAGGGAATCACGCCGAAATAGGGCGACTCGACCGCCACCTTGCGCCTTAGCCCCAGGCGGTCGAGGTGGGCGTCGATCACGCCGTGGTAGCCGGGCAGCATCTGCGAGGGCGCCACGTGCGGCAGCGCCAGGTAGTCCTCGACCGTCATCGCATCGGCCGCGGTGCGCTTCGCGTACGGGCTGTCGGCGCGCATGGTGCAGATGATCGGGTCTTCGAACAGCTTCGACATGTGCAGGTGGGCGGGCGGCTCGTCCCAGTTGGCGATCACCAGGTCCATCTCGCCGTCGGACAGCATGCGCAGGTAGTCCAGGCCCGGACCCAGGCTGTGGATCACCACCTTGCTGTTGGGCGAACCGCGCCTCAAGGAAGCCACCACGCCCGGCAGGAACTGGGTGTCGAGGTAGTCCGGCGCGGCGATGTGGAAAGTGCGCGCCGCTTCCTCCGGTACGAAGGGCGACTTGCGCACGAACAGGCTTTCGGTTTCGTCGAGGATGCGCTTGGCCGGCTTGAGCAGGCTCTCGCCGTGCTGGGTCGGCACCATGCCGCGCGCTCCGCGCACCAGCAGCGGATCGCCGGTCAGTTCGCGCAGCTTGCGCAGCGAGGCCGAGATCGAGGGCTGCGGCTGGTTCAGCTTGAGCGCCACGCGTGAGACGTTCTTCTCCACCAGCAGCAGGTAGAGGATGCGGATCAGGTGCAGGTCGAGGTGCTGGGGCAGGCTGGACATGGGGGCGTATATCAAGACAGATATGTCGAATATACGCTAGATTTCATGTTGCAGAAATGGAAATCACGCTATCGTCGAGGGATACTCGACAAGGACCCCTTATGGATGGTTTCGGATATCTCGGCCCGTATGCCCTGGAGTGGTTCAACATGCTGGTGCGCTGGCTGCACATCATCACGGGCATCGCCTGGATCGGCGCGTCCTTCTACTTCGTCTGGCTCGACAACACCATCCGCCCGCCAGCGCCGGGCTCCGAGCTGGCGAACAAGGGCGTCGCCGGCGAGCTGTGGGCGGTGCACGGCGGCGGCTTCTACAACCCGCAGAAATACCTGGTGGCGCCCGCCGAGCTGCCGAAAGAACTCCACTGGTTTAAGTGGGAAGCCTATTCCACCTGGATCTCCGGCTTCGCGCTCCTGGTGATCGTCTACTACCTGAACGCGCAGGCGATGATGGTCGACCGCGGCGTGGCGGACCTCAGCAGCTGGCAGGCGGTCGGGATCGGCCTGGGGAGCCTGGTGGTCGGCTGGATCGTCTACGACCTGCTGTGCCGCTCGCCCCTGGGCAAGCACGACCTGGCCTTCGGCCTGACCATCTTCGCCTTCCTGGTCTTGAGCAGCTACGTGCTCACCCACCTGCTCAGCGGGCGCGCCGCCTACCTGCACGTGGGGGCGATGATCGGCACCATGATGGTGGCGAACGTGGCGATGCTGATCATTCCCGGCCAGCGCAAGATGGTCAATGCCATGATGGCCGGCGAAAAGCCGGATCCCATCCACGGCATCAAGGCCAAGCAGCGCAGCGTCCACAACAACTACTTCACGCTGCCGGTGCTGTTCATCATGATCAGCAACCACTATGCGATGACCTACCGACACGAGTATTCGTGGGCGGTACTGGGCGTGATCATGGCGGCGGGCGTCCTGATCCGCCACTTCTTCAACCTGCGCCACAAGGGCCGGGTCGAATGGAAGTACCCGGCGGCGGGCGTGGCCCTGCTCGCAGTGCTGGCCTTCGCCATCGCGCCGAAAGCCCCGGTAGCGGTCAAGGCGCAAACAGGCCCCGATGACGCCGCACGTTTCGCCCAGGTGCGCACCATCATCGACCAGCGCTGCGTGTCCTGCCACGCCCAGCAGCCCTCGCAACCGGGTTTCGCTACCGCGCCGGCCGGCGTCATGCTGCACACTCCGGAACTCGTCAGCCAGTATGCGACGGCAGTCTACCAGCAGACCGTGCAGACCAAGGCAATGCCACTGGCGAACCTCACCAACATGACCGATGCTGAACGGGCCCAGGTCGCGGCCTGGTTCGAAGCCGGGGCAAAGACAGGAGCAAACTGATGGATCAGCACATTCAAGAACGGCTCCTGCAATGGATCGACGCGCACTTCGACGAGCAGGTCGGCTTCCTGCAGCAGGTCATCCGCATTCCCACCGACACGCCGCCGGGGAACAATGCGCCCCATGCGGAAGCGGTGGCAGGCATGCTCGCGCAATACGGCTGGAGCGCCGAGAAGCACGCGGTGCCGCGGCAGCAGGTCCGCGACTACGGCATGGAAAGCATCACCAACCTGATCGTGCGCCGTCCCTACGGCGCCGGCGGCCCGACGCTGGCGCTGAACGCGCACGGCGACGTGGTGCCGCCGGGCGAGGGCTGGACCAGGCCGCCCTATGGCGCAGAGATTCACGACGGGGCCATTTACGGCCGCGCCGCGGCGGTCTCGAAGAGCGACTTCGCCACCTATGTGTTCGCGGTGCGCGCGCTGGAAGCGCTGGGCCTGCCGCTCAAGGGCGCGCTCGAGCTGCACTTCACCTACGACGAGGAATTCGGCGGCCTGCTCGGCCCGGGCTGGCTGCTGGAGCAGAACCTGACCCGCCCCGACTACGTGATCGCAGCCGGTTTCAGCTACAACATCGTCACCGCCCACAATGCCTGCCTGCAGCTGGAGATCACGGTGCACGGCAAGTCCGGCCACGGCGCCATGCCGGAGACGGCGGTGGACGCGCTGCAGGCCGCCACCCGCATCCTGAACGCGATCTACGGCCAGCTGCCGGAACTCAAGAAGATCAAGTCGCAGGTACCCGGCATCGATTCGCCCACCATGCTGGTCGGCCGCATCGACGGCGGCACCAATACCAATGTGGTGCCGGGCAAGGTGGTCATGAAGATGGACCGCCGCATGATCCCCGAAGAAGACCCGGTGGCGGTGGAAGCCCAGGTGCGCGCCCTGGTCGAAGGGGCGGTGGCCGGCATGCCCGGCATCCGGCTCGAGATCCGCCGCCTGCTGCTCTCGCATGCGCTGCGCCCGCTGCCCGGCTCCGAGAAGCTGGTGGCGAGCCTGCAGCGCCACGGCCGCGCCATCCTCGGCGAAGAGATCCCGGCCCAGGGCACGCCGCTGTACGCGGATGCGCGCCTGTACGGCGAGCACGGCATCCCGGCGGTGATGTACGGGGCCGGGCCGCGCACGGTCTCGGCGTCGAATGCCAAGAAGGCCGACGAGCATGTGGAGCTGGAGGATTTGCGCAAGGCGACCAAGGTGGTGGCGCTGACGCTGCTCGACTTCTTGGCGTAGGGTGGGCGGGTCTTCCCGCCCACGCGGTGATCGCCACCGGCTCCGTGATCGCGCCGAATGATCT